>JAQVQT010000016.1:7390-18578 GCA_028701435.1 Smithellaceae bacterium
TCCACCAGCCAGACCACGGCGGACAAAACCAGCAGATACAGCAGCCGTTTGACGTCGGTGATGACCTGAAAGCCGTCGATGAAATGATGGATGAGGGGATTGACTTTTTGCGCAAGCGTGCCGGGCAGACGCCGCAGAATCCAGTCGATGATGGAGACGGCGGTTTCCCTGCGCCAGACCAGCCCCACCACGAAGGCGATCATCATCAGGGTCAGAAGAAAGAAAAGAATCCCGGAGGTAAACATCCAGCGCGGCAGGTCATGCTGCGCGATAAGAACCGCGATGGTGATGGTCAGAACGGAAAGACTGTCGAGGACGCGCTCCACGACGATGGTGCCCAGCGCCGAGGACATTTTGACGGCGCTTTTTCGGGCCATCAGATAGGGCCGGGCCAGTTCCCCGATCCGGGCCGGTATCGCGGCGATGGCCAGAAATCCGACGCTGGTTACGGCAAAGAGCGTTGTCTGAGGGATTTTTTCCATCGGTTCCAGGATGACGCCCCAGCGATAGGATCGCAGGGCCTGCATGAAAACGATGAAAAAGAGAGACAGCGCCGCCCAGCCCAGATGGATGTTCTTCAGGGAAGCCAGCGTGTCGTTGAAGTTGATGCCCCGAAGGGAAAAGTAAATCAGGACCACGCCCAGCAGGATGCCGAAAAGAAATTTCTTGTTCATGAAAAGGCCAACGCCGGTCCTGGCGGGGCGTCGCGATACCCTACCGTTTTGCCAGTTGATCGGCTATCTTGTCATGGATCACCTGGGACGACAGCTTGTTCCCGATCAGGCCCACGCGAACGCCGACGGTTGTCTGATGTTTTGCCCGATAGGCAATTTCAATTTTCACATTTTCGTCATTGATCATGGCCGAAATGGTTCCCTTGGAAATTTCCCGGACCGGCTGAACCTGCGTTCCGCGCATCTCCGCGACCGTCCTTTCGCAGGCGCTCCAGACGCTGTCGAAAGAGGCCGCGTAGTCCGTCTTCAGCTCGCCGTTGGCGTACAGGTAGGTTCCCGCACCCGCGCCGACCACCGCTCCGCCGGCAACCAGAGCGCCGCATCCCGCAAGGGACATCAGGGCAAACGCGCAAACCATGAGGCGACATATTTTGCTTTTCATCGTGCATTCCTCCGGACTGTTGAAGTTGCGCTCATGTAAACATATTGCGGGTTGGATTGCAACTTGATTGTCGATGGATTCTATCGGGCCTTTTCAAATTCCCGCAGAAGGTCTTCCTGCTTTCGGGTCAGTTCCGTTGGAATCTTGACAAAGACTTCAATGATCTGGTCTCCGCGCCCGTATCCCTGCAGATGGGGGATTCCCTTGCCTTTCAGGCGGAAGATCTGGCCGGTTTGCGTTCCGCGGGGAATTTTTATTTTTTCCGTTTCTTTCAGGGTGGGCACCTCAATCGTCGCGCCGAGAGAAGCCTGCACGAAAGAGATCGGGACGCGGCATACAATATCGTCTTCCGAGCGCACAAAGAATTCGTGGTCTTCCACCTGCAGAAAAACATACAGGTCCCCGTTGGGGCCTCCCTGATCTCCCGCTTCGCCTTCTCCCCGCAGACGCAGCCGTGAACCGGTCTCCACGCCGGCGGGAATTTTCAGCTCGACGGTTTTGCGCTGCTTTTCCCTGCCGGCGCCGCGGCAGGAAGGGCAGGGCTTGGCGATGACTTTGCCGTGGCCGTTGCAATGGGGACAGGTGGAACTGATCGTGAAAAAGCCGCTCGATTGAACCACCTGGCCTCGGCCGTGGCAGGTGGGGCAGGTAGAAGGCGTCGTTCCGGGGGCCGAGCCCGTGCCCCCGCATTCCCTGCAGGGGTGCAGCTTTTCCAGGTCGATGGTGGTCGTCAGTCCGAAAGCGGCGTCCAGAAAAGAGATTCTCAAATCATAGCGCAGGTCGGCGCCGGCCCTTGCCGCCGGGCGCGTCCGCCCCCTTCCGCGTCCGCGGCCGAATCCGAACACGTCCTCAAAAATATCGCCGAAACCGGAGAAAACATCGTCAAAGCCGTTGAATCCCTGAAAGCCGGTGTTGCTCAGGCCGGCGTGACCATAGGCGTCGTAAATTTCTCTTTTTTGCCGGTCGCTCAGCACCTCGTAGGCTTCGGCCGCTTCCTTGAACCTTTCCTCCGCCTGCTGGTCTCCCGGGTTTTTGTCGGGATGGCACTGCATGGCGATTTTCCGGTAACATTTTTTCAGCTCTTCTTCCGAGGCGGTTTTGCCGACGCCCAGAATTTCGTAATAATCCCTCTTGGTCATGCGCTTTGTTTTGCTTCCTCCGCTTTGATCATGGTCGTAAGCGCGTTTACCCGTCCGGCGTCGCCGATTTTTTTTGAGGCCTGTACGGCAAAGGAAAATTTTTTAAGACGGACGGCCGTCTGCGCGATGTTTTCCCAGTCTTCGTCCCGAAGTTCCAGACCCAGCGCCCGGACCGCGCCCTGAAACAGAAAAACATCGCCGATTTCCAGCGCTTGTTTTCGAATTTTTTCGATCCCGGCCGTATGGGATGCCCGGGCATAAAAGTCCAGCGCATCGGAGAGGGCTCCCGCTTCCAGATACATATCCCCATAGCTGATCAGCGATTCGGGAGAGGTTTTATCGATATACAATATTTTTTGTTTTAATCGGTAATCCGGCAGCTTTCTCGCGATCAAGGAATGCCTCCTCGTACAATGACAACGCAAAGATAAACACCGCGTAATGTAATAACGGTCCTGCGTCTGTCAATGGCTTGGGGAATATTATTTTACCAGACGGGAAAACGCTTCTTCATACTTTGACCGGGTTTTCTCGATAATATCCGGCGGCAACTCGGGCGCGGGCGGCTTCTGGTTCCAGGCAATGGAAAGCAGATAATCCCGCAGAAACTGCTTATCGAAGCTTTTCTGCGGGCGTCCTTCCTCGTAATCGTCGGCCGGCCAGAACCGCGACGAGTCGGGCGTCAGTAATTCATCGATCAAGATCAGTTGATCGCCGGTGAGTCCGAATTCCATTTTGGTGTCCGCGATAATGATTCCGGCCTTCAGGGCGATCGCCGCCGCCCGTTCGTAAATGGCCAGGGATTTTTGAATGACCTGTTCGGTAATTTCGGGGCTGATGATGTCCTCCATTTCAGAGCGCGTGATGGGAGCATCATGTTCACCTTCCGGCGCTTTGGTGGTCGGCGTGAAAACCGGCTGCGGCAGCCTGCAGGATTCCTTCAAGTCCCCGGGCAGTGGGATGCCCGAAACGGACTGGTCGCGGCGGTATTCCTGCCAGCCGGAGCCGGCCAGATAGCCCCGCACGATGCATTCCACCGGCAGAGGCGTCGCCGTTTGAACCAGCATGCTTCGTCCCTGCAGGGTTTCGGCGTAGGGCGCGCACTCCGCGGGGAAATCGGCGGCGTCCGCGGACACGATATGATTGCCGATAATATCTTCCATCTTCTGAAACCAGAAAAGGGACATCTTGTTGAGGATGGCGCCTTTGCCCGGAATCGGATTGGGCATGATGACATCAAATGCCGATATGCGGTCCGTCGCCACCAGCAGCAGATAATCTTTCACGGTATAAATGTCGCGCACCTTGCCGCGTTTGAGGAATTTCAGCTTTGGAAAATGAGTCTGAGCAATCGTTTTGTGCATAGGTCGCTTTTTCCCTTTATCGAACGGATGGATTGTGTAACTTTTCGTGGCCGATGGTGGAGGTCGGGGTGCGACCGTAGTTGTGGCCGGGCAGCACCTTGGTGTCGTCCGGCAGCGTGAAAAGTTTCGTTTTGATGGCCTGATACATGGTTTGCCAGGAGCCGCCGGGCAGGTCGGTTCGGCCGACGGCCTCCACAAACAGCGTGTCGCCCGTGAAAACATAGCCCGGCGTGTAAAGGCACATGCCGCCGGGCGAATGGCCCGGTGTATGGAGGACTTTCAATTCGATATTGCCGGCGGAGATGATCTGCCCGTCGGAAACGAGAAGGTCGGCAGGCGGCGATTGCGTCGCTCCGAACATCCTGAGCATGCCGGCCGGTGTTGAGGTGAGCATGAAGGCGTCGTCTTCATGGATGATGATTTTGGCCCCCGTGAGTTTTTTCATCTGGGCATTGCCGCCGATATGGTCCACGTGGCCGTGCGTGTTGACGATGGAATTGATGCGCAGTTTGTTTTTTGAAGCTTCGGCTAGAATTTCATGAGCGTTGTCGGCCGGATCGATGACCAGCGCGTCTCCGGTGACGGGATCCCCCACCAGATAGGCGAAAACCGCCATGTGGCCCACCTGCATTTGCTGAATAAACATGATTTGATCTCCTCCGTTTTACGGGGAGGTAAACTAGCATGATCGCGTGGAATCCGTCAAATTAAATCCGGCGCCGGAAAACAGCGCCGAAAAAACCATCCACTCCATGGCGATGAGGGTAAGTTCTGAAAAATCCACGACTATCCGTGAGGTCTTGCACAACGGGGGAATCCGGCGGCAAAAGCTGAAAATGCGGGAAATCCGCCAAAAACCGCCGCACCACCCCGTCATTTTCCTGAGAAAAAAGAGAGCAGGTGCAATACACCAGAAAACCCTTTTTGGAAACCGCCGCCGCCGCGTTTTTCAGGATGGATGGCTGGAGATCGGCATACAGCTTGATATCATTTGGTTTTAGTCGCCATTTGATTTCCGGGTTGCGCCGCAGCGTGCCGGTCCCGGAGCAGGGAGCATCCACGAGAACCGTATCAAAAACATTTTGATATTGGGCCGATAGAGGGTGCTCCAGATCCACACGGGCCGTTTTGATGATGGAAACGCCCATTCTTGATGCGTCCTTTTGCAATTGCGCAAGTTTTTCCGCATCCCGGTCCAGGGCGACAAGCTGGCCTTCGTTTTTCATCAGGGCGGCAAGTTGAGTGGTTTTTCCGCCGCTGCCCGCGCAAACATCCAGAATCTTTTGGCCTTTTTGAGGATTGACCAGATAAGCGATCAGTTGGGACGCCTCATCCTGAAGGCGCAAAAGTCCCTCCGCAAAGAAAAGAGTTTTTTGAACCGGCAGCGGGGACGAAGACAGACGAATGCCGTCCGGAGACCACCCGGTTTCTTCGGCCTGAAAATCTTCGCCGGTCAGCTTTTCCATGAGCTCCCGGCGGCCGGATTTCAGCGTGTTGGAGCGGGCTGTCAGGGGCGGCAGTTCATTATTGGCGGCGCACAACGCCGTCGTTTCCATCCGTCCGAAAACATTCAGCCATTCTTCGACCATCCACAGGGGGTGGGAATGAAACGCCGCGATGAATTCCGCCGGATTTTCGTCCTCATTGGGGAAAGACCATGGGTCCGGGCTGCGCAGATAGCTTCGCAAAACGGCGTTGACCAGTCCGCCCGCCTGTGAATGTACACGCTTGGCAATTTTCACCGCTTCGTCCACGACCGCAAAGGCAGGCAGCCGGTCGCTGAATTGAAGCTGATACAGCCCCGTGCGCAGGACGTTTTTGATATTTTCTTCCATTTTCGTGTAGTTACCGCGATACAGACGGGCCAGAATCCAGTCCAGACGCCCCCGCATTCGCAAAACGCCATAGACCAGATGCGTCAGCAGGCGGCCGTCCGCCGTCCGGGAAAGGCTTTGCTTTTCAAGACAGGCATCCAGCAGATCGCCGGCAAAAGCGTCGCTTTGTGAAACGCGGGTCAGGATTTCCACCGCCTGATGTCGCACCGTTTTTTGCATAAGGATTCGTATCATAAAACCCGGTTTAATGAACAATATATTTCTTGCTTTTCGTTGCTGATCTGTTAAGAAAAACAACAACACTCGTTGTAAAAATTTTTAAGGAGGAAAGTATGTCGTTAAATCAGTTAATCGATTCGCGTGACGTCCGTTTTACCCTGTTTGAGATGCTGGAACTGGAGAAATTGAACCGGTTCGATGCCTTCAAGGATTTTGACCGCAGCGTTTATGAAGATACACTCGAACTGGCCGAGAAGATTGCCATCCAGCAGTTTTATCCGACCAATGCCGAAGGGGACAAGACGGGCCTGAAGTTCGATCCCAAAACGGGCGAGGTCAAGGTTCCCGAATCGTTCAAAAAGGGATTCAATGCCTATATCGAGTCCGGATTCCATTCCCTGGCCCTGCCGCAGGAAATGGGGGGAACGGGGCTCCCCTCCAGCATTTCCATGGCGTGCGCGGAGTATTTCAATGCCGGAAACACAGCCCTGACGATGTATTGCGGCTCCATCACCGGGGCCCTCGCCATCATTGCCCCCTTCGCGAACAAGGAATTGTACGACATGGTCGTCCCCAAGCTGCTGGAAGGGAAATGGGGCGGCACCATGTGTCTGACGGAGCCGGGCGCCGGATCGGATGTCGGCGCGCTCAAGAGCAAGGCGGTCAAACAGGCTGACGGTACCTATCTGATCACCGGCACAAAGATCTTCATCTCCAACGGCGAGCATGACATGACGGAAAACATCATCCATCCCGTGCTGGCGCGCATCGAAGGCGACCCGGAAGGGACCAAGGGCATTTCCATTTTTGTCGTGCCGAAATACCTGATCAACCCCGACGGCTCGCTGGGCGAGCGCAACGATATGATCTGCACAGGCATCGAACATAAGATGGGGCTTAAGGGGAACGCCACCTCATCACTGAGTTTCGGCGACAACGGCAAGTGTGTCGGCTACCTCCTGGGCAAAGAACGAGAAGGCATGAAGGTCATGTTCCATCTCATGAATGCCGCCCGCATCCACACGGGCGTCCAGGCCCTGGGTTGCTCCAGCGCCGCTTACCTGCACGCTGTAACGTACGCCCGCAACCGGGTTCAGAGCGCGCTCATCACAAATCCCAAAGGCGGACCCGTGACCATTATCCATCACCCCGACGTGAAGCGGATGCTCCTGTACATGAAGAGCAACGTGGAGGGAATGAGCATGCTGTGCCTCTTCCTGGCGTTGCATGAGGACATCATGCGTGCGTCGAAAGATCCCGAAGAAGTGAAGAAGGCCACCGGCATTGTCGAAATCCTGACCCCGATCGTGAAGGCCGGCATCTCCGACGCTTCCTGGCTCGTGACCGCCGAGGCCATGCAGGTTTACGGCGGCTACGGCTTCTGTCAGGAATACCCGGTCGAACAGTACGCCCGCGACACCAAGGTCTTCTCGATCTATGAAGGGACCAACGCCATCCAGTCGCTCGACCTGGTCATGCGCAAGATCCTCATGAATCCCGAGATGTACAACTATTCTCAGCTTCGGGAATGGATGAACGGCACGATTGCCAAGGCCAAAGGCGTCGTTGACGATAAGTATGTCCATCCGGTCATCGAAGGTCTGGCAAAATTCGACGAAGTGATCGAGATGATGAAGAAGCAGTTGAGCGAAATGAAGATTCTCCTGTTGCTCAACAACGCAACCCCCTTCCAGCAGGCCATGTACCTGTTGATTCTGGCCTGGCTGCATCTGTGGAGCCTCACCCTCACCACGCCCAAAGCCAAAGCGCTCCTGGGAGACGCCAAGGGCGCGGATCGCGCGAAGATCCTCGCGGAAAATCCGGAAGCCTCCTACTACAGCGGTCGCGTGCTCTCGTCGCAGTTCTATATCGGCGCGGAATTTCCGAAATTCTTCGGCCGCATCGCCTGCCTCGTGAACAATGAAGGCGCGGCCATCAAAGTCGAATCCGAGAACTTCACCGGCGCGCTGAAGGAATAGTGAGGCGCGAGGTTTGGCGCTGTAAGCGTGGGAAGAAAAGAGTGTTGCGGGGAGCGGCCAAATGGGCCGCTCCCCGCGCCTGATCACTGACTGGCAAAGGAGGTTTACAAGATGGCAGAGAGACCCTGGCAGAAGTTTTATGACTACTATGTCCCTCAGACAATCCGTTATCCCCAATTTCCGGCGCAGAGGATCTTTCAGCTGACCGCCGGCGTTCAACCCAATAAGGTCTGCACCAGTTTCTACGGAACCGAGCTGACCTTCTGGCAGGTTCGCGAGCAGGTGCTCCGGCTGGCCAACGCGCTGGCCGCGCAGGGCGTGAAAAAAGGCGACCGCGTGGGCATTCATCTGCCCAACTGCCCGCAGTTTATCGTTGCCTACCTGGCCGTCATGCATCTGGGCGCAATCGTTGTGAACATGAATCCGCTTTACACGGTGAACGAACTCCAGTTCATCGTGGAGAACACCTCGATGGAAACCATGATCACGTTTGATATGTTTCTGGACAACGTCCGCAAGACGGCCGCGGCAACGGGCCTCAAGCGCGTCATCGTGACGAAGATCACGGACTACATCAACGGCTTGGGCGTGAGCACCGCCAAAAGCCTCGATCTGGAGGAAGGCTGGCTGCATTTTTCCGAACTGATTGAAAACTGCAAGGACACGCGTCCGCCCCGCGTGCCGATTGTGCCTTCGGATCCGGCGATGATTCAGTTTACCGGCGGTACGACGGGCTTTCCCAAGGGCGCGCTTTTGACGCACGGCAACCTGGTGGCCGCCACCTTCCAGGCCGGCCTGTGGGCGTCGCCGGGCAGCTACTCTCCCCATGCGATGCCGCACCAGGAGCGCAGCGCGCTGTGCGTGCTTCCCTTCTTTCACGTGTACGGCAATGTCGTGGCCATGAACTGGTCGTTTTTCGGGTGCGCCACCCAGGTGATCGTTCCGCGCTTTGACATCGACGAAATTCTGGACACGATTGTCAAGGCCGGACACATCACCTATTTTCCGGCGGTTCCCACCATGATCACCGCGATCGTCAACCATCCCAAAGCGGCCAATCTGGATCTGGGCCGGTACATCGGCCTGCTGAATTCCGGCGGCGCGCCGATGCCCGTGGAGCTGATCGAACGCGTGATTGATCTGGGCATTACCTTCAACGAGGGATACGGACTGAGCGAAACCAGCTCCATTACGATTGCCAACCCGCTCGCCTACAACAAAGTCGGCTCCATCGGCATTCCCATGGCGGACAATGATTTCCGCCTGGTGGACGTGGAAAACGGCGTGGAAGACGTCAAACCGGGCGAGCCCGGCGAGCTGCTCGTCAAGGGGCCGACCGTCATGAAGGAATACTGGAACAATCCGGAGGAAACCAAAAATCAACTGCGCGACGGCTGGCTGCATACCGGCGACATCGCGCAGGTGGACGAAGACGGTTTCATCTTTATCGTGGACCGCAAGAAAGACATGATCATCGCCAGCGGCTTCAATATTTATCCGCGGGAGATCGAAGAGGTCCTCTACGAGCATCCCAAGGTGGCCGAAGCGGTGGCCGTCGGCATTCCGCATGATTACCGCGGCGAGACGGTGAAAATATTCGTCGTCCTGAAGTCCGGTGAAAAATCCAGCGAAGAGGAGATCATCGATTACTGCAAACAGAAAATGACGGCCTACAAGGTTCCCAAAGTCGTGGAATTCCGCGAGGCCGTTCCTAAGTCGGCCGTCGGCAAGATTCTGCGCAAGGTTCTGCGGGATGAAGAGCTGGCCAAACTGAAAAAATAAAACTCGGCGCGGGAAGCGAAAATCGTTTCCCGCCTGACCATTCCATACAGAAAAGGAGAAGCATGATGAAAGCTGAAGAGGTGAAAAAGATTGCCATGATCGGCGCGGGGGATATGGGGCACGGGATCGCGGCTTCCTGCCTGATGGGAGGATATACGGTCGTCCTGCGCGATATCGAACAGAAGTTCGTCGATAAAGGCGTCGCGGGGATCATCAAGAGCCTGGAGAAATTCAAGGAAAAGGGGAAGATCACGCCGGATGCCTTTGCCCACGCACTGGTGCGGCTGATTCCGATGGTGGACCTTCGGGAAGCCGTGAAAGACGCGGATTTCGTTATTGAAGCCGTGCCGGAGAAGCTGGAACTCAAGAAGAGCGTTTTTGCCGAAATCGACCAGTACGCGCCGAAACACGCCATCCTGGCGTCCAATACCTCCAACATCAGCATCACCGACATTGCCTCCGCCACGCAGCGGCCCGACAAGGTCATCGGGTATCATTTTTTCAACCCGGCCATTTTGATGAAGCTGGTGGAAGTGATCAAGGGCAGGGGCACGTCCGACGAAGCCGTTCAGGTGGGCTACGACATTGCTAAAAAGATCAAAAAGGTACCCGTCATCGTCAAGAAGGATTCCCCGGGATTCATCTACAACCGGGTCAACGAACCGACGCTGGTTCTGCTTTCCAAAATTCTGGAAGCGGGCCATCCGTCCCCCGAAGAGTTTGACGCCGCGTTCAAGCCCCTGATGGCGATGGCGCCATTTGAACTGGTGGACTATGTCGGCATCGACGTGGCCGCGCACGGGCTGGAGTATTTCGCGCAGGTTTTGTCCCCCGACTACAAGCCCTCCGAGGCGATGATGTCCTACCTGAAAATCAACCATCTGGGCAAGAAAACCGGTAGGGGATTTTATGACTGGTCGGCGGGAAGGCCCTCAATTGATCTGGCGAAGGCGACCAAGGAATACGACATCAATCAGCTCATCGCGCTGCAGGTCAACGAAGCCACGAAGCTTCTGGAAGAAGGCGTTGCGGACGATCCCAAGGAGATCGATCTGGCAATGGCCAACGGCGGCGGCTCGCCCTTTGGCCCCTTTGCGCTGGCCCAGGGCATCGGCTACCCGGAGCTGTTATTCAAACTGGGGGAAATTTACAAAAAGTTCCCCCTGGACATCTTCAAGCCCACGAATACCCTGAAAGAGGGCAAGATCAAACTGTGATGCAGGCGTAAAAAGCCCATGTGCGGAAGGTTTGTTTTGATCACGGATTTATCGGTTGTCGCGCGAAGCTTTGGCGCGGCTGATGATTCCCTTCCGTTCTTACCCGACCGCAACATCCATCCGGGCCGGCTTATTCCCGCGGTGATTCGAACCCCCCGCGGGAATAGGCTGGCTTCTTTTTTATGGGGACTGGTTCCCTTCTGGGCGAAAGATCCGTCCATCGGCGCGAGGCTCATCAACGCCCGCGCGGAGACGATCGCGCAAAAGCCCGCTTTTCAAAATGCCTTTCGAAAACAAAGATGCCTGATTCCCGCCGACGGATTTTACGAATGGAAAAAAGACGGGGCGTCGAAAAAACCATTTCAATTCGGACTGAAATCGAAAGAGCTGTTTGTCTTTGCCGGCCTTTATGAGCGATGGGCGGCCGCCGGTCAAAAACCACTGGACACCTGCACCATCATCACCACGAGGGCCAATGAGATGGTGGCGAGTATCCACGACCGAATGCCGGTGATCGTGCCGAAAGCCTCGCAGGAG
>JAQVQT010000157.1 GCA_028701435.1 Smithellaceae bacterium
CGGGAATAATTAAAGGCGTCCAGGCCGTAGGCGTCGTCGCGGAAAATCATGCCGGTCGAATTATATGCGGCGGCAATGGAAAAACGGTTTACTTTGACCGATGCGGGAAGTTTCGCAAAACCATCCCAGGTGGGCGACGGATAGACGAGCAGATATTTCTGAACGTCGTATTGCGGTTTGCCGGTTCCGGCGCATCCGGCAACGCACAACAGGGATGCCGCGATGACGATCAGCAGCATGACGGAGAATGGTTTCCGGAAGCGGGCCTGCCTTTGTAGGGATTTTTCCATTGCTCGTTCCTTTCTTTATTCCATGGGCTTTCGCGGCGGCGCCGGTTTGGTGAAAATCAGATCCGACGGATCCCGGTTCAAACTTTCGGAGAGCTTCTGCAGATTTTCCGAAGTGACCCGCAGGTTTTCCGACGTGTCGGCAAGGCCGGTCGTAATGATTCTGGTCTTTTTGTCGATGTTCTCAAGAATGGCGTCGGTTTGCGCGGACTTTTCGCGCAGGTTCAGCACGCCGATGTCCTCTCTGGCCTGACCGATCAGCTTGCGCGCGTCGGTCAGCACGCCCAGGGCTTCCGTAACGGCCCGGTCCACCTTGCCTTCAGCGACCGTCTTGTTGATTCTGGCGATCGTTTCGTCCAGATGGGCGGAGGTGTTTTCCAGGTGTGTCATCATATTCGTGATGCGCTTGCCTTCCACAAAGTTTTCGATTGCCTGCGCGGTGTTTTTCAACTGGTTGGAAATGCCCTCGAAATCTATTTTTCTAAAGTTTTGCATGATGGCGTTCGTGTCGGTGATCAGCCGGCTGATTTCCGAGCGGCGCGACGGAATGACCGGGTAGTCCGGCTCAAAGGAAAGCCTGGGGGAATCGGCCAGCTCGTCGGGCTTGATTCGGTCGAGCTCAATAAAGACAATGCCGGTGATGCCGGCGGTTTTCAGCGACGCGATCGTCTGCTTTTGCAGATCGCCTTCCAGGTCGATTTTCATGGTCACTTCAATCAGACGGTAGTCGGGCGCCACATCGATCTTCTGCACTTTCCCGATTTCGACCCCCCGGTATTTGATGGCCGAATCCACCTGCAATCCCTGGACGGATTCGTCAAAATAGACGTTGTAAAGAGAGCCCTTGGTGAAAAATTTGGCCGCGCCGACCCAGATGATCACGCCGGCGCAGATCAGCGCGCCGGCAATGACAAAAAGGCCGATCAAAAATTTTGAGCTTCTAGTCGGCATAAAACCTCTGTTCGTCCTGATTTTCGGGCAACTGTCGTAAAAAGAAGCTTCTGACCCGGGGGTCCGTCGCATTCTCTTTTAATTCCAGAGGTCCGCCTTCCGCGATCATCCCTCTGGCTTCCTTGTCCAACATTAGCACTCTGTGGGCTATTTTGTAAATAGATTCGAGCTCGTGGGTGACAATGACCATAGTGGTTCCCAGCGCCTCGTTGGTTTTGATGATCAGTTCGTCCAGTTCCACCGCGGTGATCGGATCGAGGCCGGCGGACAGTTCGTCCAGAAAAAGAATGCGCGGATCGAGAGCCATTGCGCGGGCGATGCCCGCCCTTTTTTTCATCCCGCCGGAAAGCTCGGACGGGTTGTGATTTTCGTAGCCGCCCAGATTGACCATGCCCAGTTTCATTCGAATGATCCGGTCGATGGCGCCCGCATCGAGGTCGGTGTACTCCTGCAGCGGCAGCGCGATATTTTCCTTGATGGACATGGAGCTGAACAGCGCGCCGGATTGGAATAGAACGCCGATGTTTTTCCGGTATTCGTTGAGGGCCTCATCCGACGCCCGGACGATATCGGCGCCCTGATAGAGGACCTGGCCGGCGTGGGGCTTTTGCAGGCCGATCATGATTTTGAGCAGCGTCGATTTGCCGCAGCCGCTGCCGCCCACGATGACCAGAACCTCTCCCTTGTATACATCAAAGCTGACATTCTCAAAGACGACATTGTCGTCAAAGCGCTGCGTCAGGTTTTTGACTGAGAGAATGGGTGTTTTTTCCGATGCTTCCTGCATGGAACTCCTCTTCATGTCTTACGCGAGAATGCCGTATCGTTTTACATAATAGAGCATGACGGCAAAAATGGAATCGGCCACCACGATCAGAAAGATGGCCGCAACCACGGCGGAGGTCGTAAACTTGCCGACATCCTGCGCGCCGGCGCGCACCTGAAAGCCCCGTTGGCAGCCGATGGCGGAAATAAGTCCGGCAAAGACGGCCGCCTTGATCAGGCTGGTGACCACATCAAACACCTGAATGGTTTTAATCGACTGGGTGATGTAGGTCTTGAACGTCAGGTCGAGCGTTGTGACGCCGATGATCAGGCCTCCGAGAATGCCGGCCACATCCGCGTAAACGGTCAGAATCGGCACGACGATCACGGCGGCCAAAACCTTCGGAACGGCCAGAAAGCGGACCGGATCGAATCCCATCGTCTGCAGCGCGTCCACTTCTTCATTGACCTGCATGGTGCCGATTTCCGCGGCAAAGGCGGAGCCGGAGCGCCCCGCGACCAGAATCGCCGTCATGATCGGCCCCAGTTCCTTGATCATGGCAAAGCTCACCAGCGTGGGGACGTAAATGTTCGCGCCGAACTGCTTGAACTGCAGATAGGACATGAAAGCCATGATCAGGCCCATCAGGGCGCCGATCATGGCGACGATCGGCAGGCCGTCCACGCCCGCGCGCTGCACGTAAAAAAGAACGTCCTTCCCCCGAAGAGTCGAGGGATGCATCAGTGTATAGACCAGAGCGGACAGCAGGTCTCCGATAAAAGTAATGAAATTCACAAAATCCCGGCCAATCGACCAAGAGGTCTGTCCGATCTGAGAAACCAGCCCTTCACGGGTTTGCTCCGGTTTGAAAGGCCGCAGCGTCAGAACGTCGGGGTGGATCACGCTGAAAATGCCTTTGGCTTCCGCGCTCAGGTTGACCAGGCGGCAGGTGATTTTCCGTTCGGCCGCTTCTTTTTCAATTTGCACAAAGGCCAGCGCCGCCGCGCTGTCCAGATAGCAGACCTGCGAAAAATCGATCGTCAGGTTCTGAATCGATGGATCGGAAACGGCCTTCCTGATATCGCGGGTGAAGACCGTGAGATTTTTCAGGCCGAACTCTCCTTTCAGGTCAATAAAAAGATCCGGTTCCTCCTTCTTGAAAGAAACCTGGTAATCGGCTGAACAATCTATGTTTCGCGGAGTCGTCATGTGTTTTCCCGGCCCTGGTGAAACATTTCGATATTGGAAAGGATGTGTTTGCGGGGGTATTTAAGCCGTTTGACCGGCGCTTGTCAATGAAAATCAATGACGTTTGAAAGGGATCCGCAGATGCGTAAATGCACGTCTTCCGTAAATGTCTGCCGCCGGCTCAGATGCGCTTTTGGGCGACCAGATCCGCGAAATGCTCAAAGGAGCGGTCATAGGTTCTTTCGGCGTCCTTTGGGAAAAAGCAGCCCGGCAATTGCCTTTTTTGCAGGTGATAGGAAACGCAGTCGCAGCAGATTCCCTTGCGGGCGCAGGGTTCGTAGGTGCAGCCGCAGATTTTCAGGTTTCTTTCTTTTTTGCAGTCCATAACGCTCAAGTTTTAAGTTTTAAGTATTTAAGTTTTAGGCGGAAGCGCTTTGGGCAATCATTTTTTAACTTAAATCTTAAAACTTAACTACTTAATACTTTCAGCATCTGTTCCTGAATCAGACCGTTGCTGGCGACGAGCCCTGTAGGGAACGGGCTTGCCACCCGCAAGGGTGGTCGCGACCGTTCCCTACAACCATTCACCATTCACTATCCACCATTAACCAATCACTTCAAAACCATCAGCGCGTCCACGACCACCGGCTTTGATCCGGAGAGAATGACCGGGTTGAGGTCGATTTCCATGATGTCGTCAAAGTCCAGGCCGACACGGCCGACGCTGATGAGCATGTCAATGAGCATTTTCTGGTCCGCCGCTTCCATCCCGCGCACGGCGTCCAGAATCTTGCGGCCTTTGATTTCCTGCATCATCTCTTTTGCGTCCCGGACTTCCAGCGGCGCGCGGCGGAAAGCGACGTCGCGAAGGATTTCCGTAAAGATGCCGCCCAGGCCGAACATTACGCAGGGTCCGAATTGCGGATCGCGGGTCAGACCCATGACCAGTTCACGACGGCCCTTAACCATTTCCTGCAGCAGAACGCCGCCTTCAAAACCTTCCATGCCGGCCAGAATTTCACGAAACGCCTTTTTTGCCTCCGTTGCCGTGCGGACGTCCACATGAATCAAACCTTTTTCCGTCTTATGGGCGATATCCGCGGAGCAGCCTTTCATCACCAGCGGAAAGCCGATTTTCTTCAGGCCTTTTTCCAGCGCGGTTTTGTCTTTGGCCAGCACTTCTTTGGTGACCGGAATGCCGTAGGCGGCCAGGACCTGTTTGGCCTCGTATTCCGAAAGCGTTTTGCGTCCCTGCTTCAGGGCCTTGTCGATGATCTTCGCGGCTTTTTCGTTTTTCATTTTATTTTTCCTCCATAATAATGGTTGATGTGGGAAATCGCCCGAATGGCGTCATGCAGTTCGTCGAAAACCGGAATGCCGCGGGAAAGGTATTCCTGCCGCGTCAGGGCGATCAACTCCGTGATATCCATGCTTTCCGTGCCGCGGGTCATGTTGGGCAGCACGGCAATGACCGGTTTGC
>JAQVQT010000158.1 GCA_028701435.1 Smithellaceae bacterium
GCCTGCGGCGGGTGTGTCCGGAAATCAGCATCACGTCCGATGTCATTGTCGGCTTTCCCGGAGAAACCCAAAAAGATTATCAAGAAACCATTGACATGATGGAAAAAATCAGGTTTGATTCACTTTTTTCGTTCAAGTATTCTGAACGTAAGGGAACCGCGGCCGGGGCGCTGACCGGCAAGGTTCCGGAGGCTGAAAAAAGATTGAGGCTCAAAGAATTGCAGGCCTTTCAGGACCGGCACACGCAGGAAAAAAACACATCGCTGGAAGGCAGCGTCCAGGAAGTGCTGGTGGAAGGGCCAAGCCGGAACACCCCGCAGGATATGACGGGGCGAACAAGCTCCTGGAAGATCGTCAATTTTGAAGGACGTCCGGAGCTGATCGGCCGGACGGTCCCGGTGAGAATATCGCGGGGGTATCTGCACTCGCTTCGGGGAAAACAGATCACGTCATAAGGAGGTTGCGAATGCTGCTGGAGATGAAGGTGTCCGGGTTGACCATTGACCCGATCACCAACACGCCGATTGTCATCCTGAAAGACCTGCAGGAAAGCAAAGCGATTCCGATCTGGATCGGTTTGTTTGAAGCCAGCGCCATCGCCACGGAACTGGAGCATGTGGTGTTCTCCAGGCCGATGACCCATGACCTGATGCACGAATTCCTCAAGGCCCTGGATGTTGCGGTCAGCCGGATCGAAATTGTAGATATTCGCAACAATACGTTCTTCGCAACCGTGTATCTGATGCGGGACGGGCAGACCTACCGGATTGACGCGCGTCCCAGCGACGCCATTGCCCTGGCGTTGAGGGCCAACGCGTCGATCTTCGTGGAGGAGAGCGTCCTGGAAAAATCCCGCAATATTGATTTCGGAATCAAGCTTGCGGATATTGATAAATTCAAGGAAGACAAAGTAAAGGAATTTCTGGAGAACTTATCCGCGGAAGATTTCGGGAAATACAAAATGTGAAAAGAAATGGAAGATCTGCTTGCCGCTTTTCGAACGTTTCTGGATGTCCGGCGCAACATGTCGGAGCATACCCGCAAGGCCTATCTGACGGATATCGAGGAATATGGCAGATTTTTGCAAAGCCGGGACAATTCATCCGCGCACAGCACCGTAACGGATGCGCAGATGGACACGGTCCGGTCCTACATGGCGTTTCTGTATGGCCGGAAGCTGAAAAAGTCGTCCATCAACCGAAAAATATCGTCTCTGCGGGCGTTTTACAAGTTTCTGGTCCGTGAAGGGACGGTGAAGAACAATCCGGCCCGGGGAGTCCGGACGCCGAAGGTGGAAAAATATATACCGACGTTTTTGTCGGTCGATGAAGCCTTTGATCTTCTGGAAGCTTGCGGATCAGATCCATCGACCTCCGGCCTGCGCAATCTTGCGATGCTGGAACTGTTCTATTCTTCAGGGCTCCGACTGGCGGAGCTGGCCGGTTTGGATGAAGACGATGTAAATATCAACGCCGCTCTGGTCAAAGTGCGCGGGAAGGGAAAAAAAGAGAGAATTGTCCCCGTGGGCGCTCGGGCGTTGGAGGCGATCCGGCGCTATGTATCCGCGACGGAGGACCAAAGGAGGAAGCTTTCCCGGGAAGGGATGGGCGGCGCGCTTTTTTTGAACGAACGGGGAGGGCGGATCACCACCCGGAGCATTGCGCGCATCGTGGATACGGCCACCGTCAAAAGCGGCATCGGGCGAAAAATCAGTCCTCACGCGCTTCGGCACAGTTTTGCTACGCATTTGCTGTCGGCCGGAGCAGATTTGCGTTCGATTCAGGAAATGCTGGGGCATGAAAGCCTCTCCACGACGCAGAAATACACGGCGGTCAACATCAACCGCCTGATGGAAGTGTACGACAAGGCTCATCCAAGAGCGAAGAAATAAGTGACGAGAGACGAGCAACGAGCGACGAGTGACGACGCAGGAGAATACATGCATATCAAAGGAACAACCATCCTGGCGATTAAGAAGGGCGATACCATTACGGTGGCCGGAGACGGTCAGGTCACGCTGGATACGACGATTTTGAAGCACGGCGCGCGCAAGGTGCGCAGGCTTTACAACAACGAGGTGATTGTCGGATTCGCGGGCGCGACCGCCGACGCTTTCACGCTGTTTGACCGCTTTGATCAGAAACTGGAGCAGTACAACGGAAACCTGCTTCGCGCCGCCGTGGAGCTGACCAAAGATTGGAGGACCGACCGGGTGCTGCGGCATCTGGAAGCGCTGATGATCGCGGTCAGCCGGGATTATTCCCTGATCATTTCCGGCAACGGCGACGTCATCGAATCGGATGACGATGTGATGGCCATCGGATCGGGAGGCGCTTTTGCGCAGGCCGCGGCCCGCGCGCTGGTGAAGCACAGCAATCTGACCGCCACGGAGATCGCCCGGGAAGCGATGAAAATTGCATCGGAAATCTGCATTTATACCAACGATCACGTCACGATTGAGGAAATCGACCTCAGCGCGGAGAGGCCCAAAGAGGCCAAAAAGAGCAAAAAATAAAGGAGTATTTGGAAAATAATGAATAATTCAGGGTTAACCCCTCGTGAGATTGTGGAGCGGCTGGATCAGCACATCATCGGACAGGCCGACGCCAAACGGGCCGTGGCCATCGCGCTTCGCAACCGCTGGCGCCGGCAGAATGTTCCGGAAGAGCTGGCGGATGAAATATCGCCGAAGAATATCATCATGATCGGCCCCACGGGGGTCGGCAAAACGGAAATCGCCAGAAGGTTGGCCAAACTGGACAATTCTCCCTTTCTGAAAGTGGAGGCGTCGAAATTTACGGAAGTCGGGTACGTGGGGCGTGACGTGGAATCCATGGTGCGCGACCTGGTGGAGCTTTCGATCAACATGCTGAAGGCCGAGGAGCAGGATCATGTCCAGGCGAAGGCCGCCGAAATTGCCGAAGACCGGCTGCTGGATCTGTTGCTGCCGCCCCGCCCGTCGGAAAAAAACGTGGGCGACATGCTGACGGATGTGGATCCGGAGCAGACGAATCTGCCCCTGAACGAGGAGCAGATTCGCAAGCAGGACGCGACGCGCGAAAAGCTTCGCAAACTGCTGCACGACGGAAAGCTTGACGAGCGCATGGTGGAGCTGGAGATCGCCGAGCCGAGAAGCGGCCCCATGATCGAGATTTTTTCCGCGGCCGGCATGGAAGATATGGGGCTCAATCTGAAGGACATGCTGGGCAATATGATGCCGCAGAAGAAGAAGAGAAGAAACGTCAAAGTGCCGGAAGCTCTGGAGATCATCGCCTCCGAAGAGGCGCAAAAGCTGATCGACATGGACAAGGTCACCAAAACCGCGCTGGACCGCGTGGAGCAGTCGGGCATTATTTTTCTGGACGAAATCGACAAGATTGTCGGCGGGGATTCGCAGCACGGACCCGATGTTTCGCGCGAAGGCGTCCAGCGGGACCTGCTGCCGATCGTCGAAGGTTCGAATGTCAACACCCGCTACGGCATGGTCAAGACTGATCATATCCTGTTTATCGCGGCGGGCGCGTTTTCCGGAACCAAGCCGTCCGATCTGATTCCGGAGCTGCAGGGGCGCTTCCCGATTCGCGTGGAGCTGGATTCGCTGGGGAAAGAGGAGTTCGTCCGGATCCTGACCGAGCCGAACAACGCGCTGGTCAAGCAGTACACGGAAATGATGGCGACGGAAGACATTCAACTGTCGTTTACCCCCGACGCGGTGGAGCAGATCGCCGAAGTGGCCACGGTCGTCAATGAACGGACCGAGAACATCGGCGCCCGAAGGCTTTACACGATCATGGAGACGCTTCTGGAGGACATTTCTTTTGACGCGCCGGACCTTGCGGAGAAAAAAATCGTCATTGACGCGAAATACGTGGAAGAGAAGCTGGACAACATCGTGGAAGATGAAGATTTGAGCCGGTACATTTTATAAACGGAGAAGCGAATGGAAAATATTCAAAGTTCGATGGAGCGGGCGGACATTCTGCTGGAGGCGCTGCCCTACATTCGGCGGTTTTACAACAAAACCATCGTCATCAAATACGGCGGACACGCCATGGTTGACGAGGACCTGAAGGACAAGTTTGCCCGCGATGTGGTGATGATGAAATACATCGGCATCAATCCGGTCGTCGTGCACGGCGGCGGGCCGCAGATCGGCAGCCTGCTCAAGAAACTGGGCAAGGAATCCAAGTTCATCCAGGGGATGCGGGTCACAGACCAGGAAACCATGAACATCGTCGAAATGGTTCTGGTCGGCATGGTGAACAAAGAAATCGTCGGCCTCATCAACCAGCACGGCGGAAAAGCCGTGGGCCTGAGCGGCAAGGACGGCAATCTGGTGGTGGCGGAAAAATATTATTTGAATGACGAAAAAGCGAAAAATACGCCTTCCGAGATTATCGACATCGGACTGGTCGGAAAGGTCAAAACCGTCAACGCGGGCCTGATCGTGTCCCTGGGGCAAAACGGGTTCATTCCCGTCATCGCGCCGACCGGAATGGGTGAAAACGGCGAGACTTACAACATCAATGCCGACATCGTCGCCGGAGAAGTGGCCGCCGCCCTGAAGGCGGAAAAACTGCTGCTGCTCACGGACGTGGCGGGCGTGCTGGATGCCGAAAAAAATCTGATCAATACCATGACGAATCA
>JAQVQT010000017.1 GCA_028701435.1 Smithellaceae bacterium
TTGAAAAGGCATGAAATTGCCTATGACGATTTAAACGGTTTCCCCGGCTGGGAGCCGCAAGACGACCGCTTTGTGAAAAAGCAGATTGAGATCGAAATCAAGTACGAAGGCTATATCAAGCGTCAGTTTGAAGCGACAAAAAAACTAAAGGATCAGGAAAAAATAAAAATCCCGCCGGATTTCGACTATACATCCGTACCGGGCCTGTCCAACGAACTGCAGGCCAAGCTCACCCGAATCGCGCCCGCGACCATCGGCCAGATGGGGCGCATCCCCGGCATGACCGAAGGCGCCGTCTCCGCCGTACTGATCATGATCAAAAAGCGGGAACTCCTGCATGCCGATCGGTGAACGATTTGAACATGAGCGAGGACAAAAGCGTCTCGTCGGGGCCTTTCAAAAGTAAGGAGGCGCGCACAACTTGGCGGCGGCTTTTTTGCGGCAGAAGCGACCGTCAAATGTTCTTGACAGAAAAAGGCACTGTTTCTATAATCCGGGCGAAATCTTTGAGCGGAACATTGATCATCCACAAACAACTTTCAGGAGGAAGGGATATGAAAAGAATTGCTGTCCAAGTTTTAGCAACGCTGTTCATTCTGGTCATGGTCATGGGATGCGCCGATGAAAAGGGACCGGCGGAACTGGCCATGAAAGCGGCGGAGCAGGCGGTCGAGACCACTAAGGCCGAGGCGGCAAAGTTTGTTCCGGAACAGGTGGCCGCGCTGGAAGAAGCCATGGCGTCCGCGAAGGACAAACTCGCCAAGGGCGAATACAAAGCCGCCCTGACCGAAGCACAGGGCCTTGTCGACAAAGCCAAGGATGTTCTGGCGGCAGCTAAGGCCAAAAAAGACGAATTATCCAAAAAATGGACGGAACTGACGGAGGGAATGCCTCAAATGGTTGAAGCCATTCAAGGCAAGGTGGACTCCCTGTCCAATCTCAAAAAGCTTCCGAAAAACATCACCGCAGAAAAGCTGGAGGAAGCGAAGTCCGGGCTGGAGGCTGTCAAAGCCGATCTGGCAAAAGCGCAGGAAAGCTTTACATCCGGAAATATCGCGGAAGCCATCGCCACGGCAACGGCCGTGAAAGAGAAAGCCGTAAAGACCATGGAAAGCCTGGGCATTTCCACTCCGGAACCGACAAAGTCCTAACAACAAAAGGGACACATTCCCGTCTGGTTTGAAAGAGAGAATGTGTCCCTTTATTTTTCAGGAATTCGCGGCACCATCACTTTTTTAAAAGCTTCAGCCTTTCTGCGATGCTTTGTGCTTTTGCCTGATCTCCATTTTCCAGATAATCATTCTGAAGCTTCTCCAGATAAGCCCAAAGCGGCCTGCGCCAACCGTTAGACGACGCGGTGTCGATGCCGATTTGCAAAATGGTTTCATCGGCGGGCAGATACCTTGTCCAGACTCCGCAGGCAATCAACCGGGACAAAGGATCGTCGATGGCGGAAATCTCGCGGCCGGCCGCCGCTGCATCCCTGGCGACAGCGGCTTTCAGTAAACCGGCATACTTCGCCGGAAGCGCTTTAGGATCAACAGCGCTGAAATTGCCCTTTAAAAAATGGCAGTAGGCCATGTCGGCGGGGTGAGGTTCCAACCGGTAGAGCTTTGCGAAATCGCTTGCATCAAAAGGCTCCAGCGAAGCGGTGTGGAGCGCGTACTTGGTCAGATAAGCGATGGTTAAAAGGCCGATGTCGTTGCCGGCGGCGATCTCTTTTCTGGCTTTCTCAAAATGAGGTTCGGTGGATGCTTCCCGGCCGGTCAGGAAACCGGTTTTGTATTCCTCCATATGAATGTACCCCTTTTCCTTCCAGACAGGAACCTGTCCGGCGCCTCCGCAGGCGCAAATCATCAGCACGATTATCAACAACAGGATTTTTTTCATGGGACCTTAAACTCCGGATCCTTTTTTGACCCGACAATGGCGTCCAGTTTTTTGACCACATTGTCCAGCGAAACCACAACATCATCGATATCGGAGCGAAGAAGGTGAAAATCTTTCATGCCCTCAGACGCGTCTGTGCTTATTTTATTAATATTATCAATTGTTTTCTCCAGTTTTTGCAGTTTTCCGATTACATCTTTGAGAATGACGTTCACCTGCGGCAGCGTTCCTTCCGTTCCATAGATTTCGCGGTCCGTCTTGTCCGCCATTTTATCCACTTTTGAAAGGATGCGATTGACGTTGGTGGTAATTTCCTTCAGCTGCTTGAGAGATTCGTTCAACGCCTTGACGCTTTCCTCATCGGAAATGGCCATTTCCACAAGGGATTTCTTTGAAGCCAGGTTCGCGGTAATTTTTTCGGCATTGCCCAGCGTCTGATTTAAATTCCCCTGAGGATCGGACAGGGCGCGCGTCAGGCTCTCCACATGATCGGCAATCTGCGTCACCTGGTCCAGAACAGGTTCGATTCTGGCAATGGCGTCATTGATATCGTTGACGATGGCCACTTCCGGAACCTGCTCCGGGTTCATCGGCGGACTGTTCAGATCGGACGTGGTCACGATAATCCTCGCCGCGCCGATCAGCGGCCGGTACAAAACAAAGGTGCTGTCCGAGCGGATCCATTTTACATGGCGATCGGGAATTTTGATTTTAATTAAAACGATGCCTTTGTCACTGAGCTCCATCGCCTGCACCTTGCCGATGTTGAATCCGGAAAAATCAACCGGCATGCCTTCGGTAAAACCGTCGCCGGAGCGCGACGACAGAGTGAAGGTGTGCATTTTCTCAAAAACGCCCTTTCCCACGGCAAGATACAAAAGAGCGGCGGCAAGCAAAACGGCCGTTGAGACAATGAAAAGTCCGACTTTACATTCGCGGCTTACTGTCATAGTTCTCCGTACTTTTTTTCCATCCAGCGGTAGTCGTATATGTGGCAGCTTGAATACAAATCATCAATGATTTTCAAGGCATCCATAATAAAGCGACCGTCCTGTAAATGAGGGACAATTTGAAAAGGCTGATCGATCAGAATCATGGCGTCTTTGACCATCGCGGCCCGAAGCAGCATCACGCAAAACCGCTCTTCCGTGTTCAGCGCCGGGTTGCGCCTGCCGGCGATGGCCCCTAGGCCAAAGCGCTCCAGGTACGTGAGCGCAAGCTGTTGAGCCTTCCGCCTGGGCATATTTTCATGATACTGCTTGATCAGGGCGATGTTCATATAGACATCCTGATTGGAAATCAGCGGCACGTTTTCGGACACGGGCGCGGCCTGCAGGGGATAGTCCCGCAGAAATTTCTGCTGCGACTGCCGAAGCGTCTGTTCGCTGTCAAAATAATTTACAGTAATTTTGTGAGTAATGACAGCACCTCAATCATCAGTATGGCCGCAAAAACATTCACCATGCCCTGGGACACCACCACGGGAATGCTGGTCAGTTCACGCGACGCCCGCAGACCGAAACGGATGGGAATCAGCGTGATAAAAAACCCGTAAACGGCGCACTTCAAAAGCGCAATGACTATATCAGAAAAATCCGTGGAATTTAACAGAAGATTTGAATAAACATCCGTGCTCATCCCGAACATCACCCTGGAAAACAGGTTGCCGCTGGCCAAGAGGACAATGGAAAAAAGGCTGCTTAACAAAACAATGGAAATAATGCCGTTGATGATGCGAGGCATCACCAGGTAATCGATGATGTCAATGCGAAAAATTTCCAGCGTTCTGATTTCCCGGTTGACCTTCATCACGGCCATTTCCGTATTGATCGCCGCACTCGACCGCAGGGTGATCAGAAGCACCGTTAAAAAAGGCGACAATTCCGTAACAATCAAGCCCATTAAGATATGCCCGATAAACTGGGTCAGCCCGAGTTCTTTAAGCAAGCTAAAGACTATGCCGATAAAAAGAGATCCGAAAAGAATGGAAACAAGAAGAAAAAGAGGCAAGATCTGCACGGCAGTGAAGTAGATCTGGTTGACAAGGACTTCACGCATGGCGCTTGAATAGGTTTTTCGTTGAAAAATCCGCAGAAAAACTTTCCCGGAAAACGCGATCGTCCCTGCAAACCCGCTGATCATTCGGATGACCTGATTTCCCAATTTTTCAAACAAGGACATATACTGTTCGCTCCGTGATGCGGCATCCTAACACAGGACATAAAATACTTCAAACCATCATTATAAATGCGTTTTACGTTGACAAACGGATGCCTGTCGTTATATTTGAAATCATTATGCGTTCAAAAACCTCTGAAAAGCATCACCGAGCGCATTATTCTGGAGGAAAAGATGAAAAATTCAAATCGAAAAACGTTTTTTATGTTCCTGATGGCCTTTCTGGTGGCCTTTTTTATTGTTTCACTGGTGGGCGTTTTGAGATCGTCCTTTACCAGTTCCGGGGCTCCTGAAATTCCCGCCGCCCAGGCGGTCCCTTCACTCACGAACACCCCCGGCATGACGCCGACTTCTTTTTCCGATCTGGTCGATCGGGTGAAGCCGGCCGTTGTCAATATCAGCACCTCCAAAACCTATAAGGGAAGAGGCGGTTTTGGGGCTCCTTTCGGTCGATCGCCTTTCGGGGATGATTTCTTTGACCGCTTTTTCGGCGACATGCCCCGCAGAGAATTCAAACAGCGAAGCCTGGGATCAGGATTTATTATCAGCAATGACGGCTATATCTTCACCAACAACCATGTGGTGGAACAGGCGGATAAAATCCTTGTAAAAATATCCGACGGCAAGGAATACGAGGCCAAAGTCATCGGCACGGACGCCAACACGGACATTGCGCTCATTAAAATTAAACCGGACAACAGCCTGCCGGTGGCGGATATCGGAGATTCGGAAAAGGTCAGAGTCGGAGAATGGGTGGTCGCGATCGGCAATCCCTTTGGTTTGGACGCGACGGTAACCGCTGGCATTGTCAGCGCCAAGGGACGGGTCATCGGCGCCGGACCTTATGATAATTTTATTCAAACGGACGCCTCGATCAATCCCGGCAACAGCGGCGGCCCGCTGTTTAATATGGAAGGTAAAGTCATCGGCATCAACACGGCCATCGTAGCGCAGGGCCAGGGCATCGGCTTTGCCATCCCCATCAACATGGCCAAAGGCATTCTGGCGGATTTGAAAACAAAAGGAAAGGTCACACGCGGCTGGCTGGGAATATCCGTTCAGGATATTACCGACGATATCGCCCAGAATTTAAACCACAAAAACAAAAACGGCGCTTTGGTATCGGATGTTTTCAAGGGTGATCCGGCAGACGAGGCCGGAATTAAGATAGGTGATATCATTATAGAAATCAATGGAAAGCCCGTCAAGGATACGCACGAGCTGCTGTTGATGATCGCTGCCATGAAGGTCGGCCAGAAGATGAGTATCAAAGCCATTCGCGACGGAAGGGAAATGATGTTCCAGGTGGTCGTCGCGGAACGAAAAGACAATGTGACGATGGCCATGGAAAGGTCCGGGCTTGGACATTTTGGCATTGCTGCGCAGGACATTACCCCGGAGATAGCAAAGCAGTTCGGAGTGGCGCGCGACGGTGTCATAGTCACGGACGTTCAGGCGGGAAGCCCGGCCGATGAAGTCGGCATTCAGCCCCGGGACATCATCGTTCAGGTGAACCGGGTTAAAATATCATCCATGAAGGATTACACCCGTGAAATCACCAAAGCGGCCCAAAAGAAAAGCGTCACGCTCTTTATCAAGCGGGGTCGATCCGGTTATTCCGTAACAATCCGCACCGATTAAAGATCCGCCTTCGGGAAAAGGCAGGCTGAAAGGCCTGCCTTTTTTATAACGTCCAAAGCCTGAAAAGATTGTCATCCATGAACAGAAACCTATGTGATTACGACGGTGTCATTCACCTCCACTCCTCTTTTTCCTTTGACGGTCATGCGCCGATGAAAGAAATACTCGCCGCGGCCGAAAAGAACGAAGTTGACTTCATCATGCTGACGGACCACGACCATCTGAAGGCCAGACAGGAAGGCTGGGAAGGTTGGCAGGGCAAAACGCTGGTCATGGTCGGGGAAGAAATCGCCCCGAGGTTCAATCACTTTCTGGCGTTTAATATTCAGGAACCGGTTTTATGCGGCGGCGACCCCGAAGGAAAAGATCCGCAAAAATACATTGACGAAGTGAACCGCCAGGGCGGATTCGGCTTTATCGCCCATCCCGATCACGAAGGAACCCGATTGTTTCACGTGAAACATTACAGCTGGAGCAACTGGAATGTTCAGGGTTTCGCCGGCATCGGCATCTGGGATTTCATGACGGACTGGCAAAAAAGCCTTCACGGATACGGCAGTGCGCTGTTGAGCTTCCTTTTTCCCGCCTTTGTTTTAAAGGGCCCCCGCCGCATTACGCTGGAAAGATGGGACGCCTTGAACCAAATCCGGAAAACCGTCGGCATCGGAGAGCTGGACAACCATGCCACCGTGAAAAAGCTGCTGGGATTTCGTTTCGTCGCCTTCCCTTTTCACCGAGCCCTCGCGTTCATCCGGACGCATGTTTTAACCAAAACCGGTTTTACCGGAAACCATCAACAGGACATTGCCCTGGTGTATGAGGCGCTCCTTTATGGACGCTGCTATTTTGCCCTGGAATATTTCCGCAAGGCAAAAGGTTTTCAATTCACACTGGAGCAGGACCAAAAAGTATTTCATATGGGAGATCAGGTTTCACTTTCCGGAAGCACTCAATTATCCATTGCCTGCCCAGCGAAAGCTTTGATTCGCATCGTTAGAAACGGCCGGGAGGAATGCCGGAAGATCAGCGATCAGTTAAGCATTAAAATTGATAAAGCAGGGGTTTATCGCGTCGAAGCACACCTGAAGGCGGCTGGAAAAACCCGACCATGGATTTTTTCCAACCCGATTTTTGTAAGCTGACACGCCGGGAATGTTTTTATCCGGTTTGTGCCGGGTAATAAAATAGTGGCTAGCCTGCCGAACCATTCGCTTGTTGCCATCGGGCATACTGGAACATCATGGACAGGGATTTCACCGCTCTTTCCGGACTGGCAAAAACAATGCCCTTGTATTTCTGACCTTCGATTTCGATGACCGTTCGGGTTGTTTCATCAGTGAGCAGATAGACGCCGATCACCGGCTTATGATATTTCCCCATAATCCGGACGGTTTTCTCCACTAGCCCCTGTTCGTAAATTTTGAGCAGCTCCAGATTATCGGCCACCATTTTCGGGTCATAGGACTTATCCACCGCGACCGTCGATTCCAAAACCGATTGAATCATTATTTTCCTGCCGATAATGCCCATGTGAATAATGGCGTCGCATTCTTCCCACTGCAGCAGTTCTTCGATGATCGCCATGTGGATGTCCGTATTCATTTCCGCCACCAGATCCACGGGATTGGCGTGGCTCCAGAACGGGGGAAGCATACTATTGATTTTTTCTATGATTCCTTTTGAAAGCCGCGGAACGATCAGGCCGTTTTCCGCGCATAGATCCGAGGCGACGACGCCCCATCCTCCCCCCAGAGTCAGGATGGCCACCCGGTTTCCGTAAGGAAGGGGAAGGGAGGAAAAAGCGGCTGATAAATCAAGCAATTCCATCGATTGGCCGGCCTGAATGATGCCCGCCTGCCTGCAGGCTGCATCAAAAACCCTGGTGTTGGATGCCATGGCCCCGGTATGGCTTGCCGCCGCATGCGCCCCTGCCTGTGTTCGCCCACCCTTCAGGGCAATAACGGGTTTCTTCCGGCCGACCCGCCGGGCCGATTCAAAAAATCTTCGGCCGTTTTTGATGCTTTCGATATACATGACCACCGTCCTCGTCATGGGGTCAATTTCGAAACCATCCAGATAGTCCTCAATCGTGATCATCGACTCATTGCCGGAACCGCTGAACGCGCGGATGCCGATGCCTTCCTTTTCGGCAAACGCGAGAAGCTGGGTTCCCAGATTGCCGGATTGTGCAACCAAAACCGTGTCGCCAGGCTTTGGCCGAACATGCGTCCCCGTGCAATAAAGAGAGCAATGCGGATTGCATATTCCCATGGTATTGGGGCCCAGAATCAAAATACCCGCCGCTCTGGCTTTTTGAACCAGTTCCTCCTCGAGGGCTTTGCCTTCGGCGCCCGTTTCCCCAAATCCGGATGAAATGAGCAATACATTTTTAATGCCTTTCTGCTGCAATTCATCGATCACCGGCAGAACTTTCCCCGCGGGAATGGTGATAACGGCCAGATCGACCGGATCGGGAATTTCCGTAACGGTTTTAAAGACTTTTCGCCCCGCAATTTCTCCGCCACGGGGATTAACCAGATATACCTTTCCGGCATAATGGCCCGCGACCACATTGGTAAACATTAACTGCCCCCACTTGCTCAGATCCGCGGAAGCTCCGATAAATGCAATGGATTTTGGGTAAAACAGGCTTGCGATCGCCATCGGCTCCACAGGCGTATGCGTGACTTTCTGGAGGCTGCGCTCTCCGAGAACAATCAACGCATCGACAGCCGTAATCCGGCCGTCGGGCGAAACCAGAAGGGGATTGATGTCGATTTCCCTGATTTCGGGAATGTTCATGGCCATTTCAGACAGGCCGGTCAGAACCCGGTTGAGCGCTTCGTTATCCGGGGCTTTTTCTCCGCGAAAATCACCCAGCAGCTTTTTGGCGTGCACCTCCGAAACCATCCGATTTGCTTCTTCTTCGTCAAGCGGAGCCAGCCGGAACACCACATCTCCTATGGCCTCCGTAAAAACCCCTCCGAGGCCGAACATGATGACCGGACCGAACTGCGCGTCAAAAAACAGACCGGCCACAAATTCTCTTTTCCCCTCCAGCATGGGCTGAAGCAGAAATCCTTCCAAATCATCCCCGGCCGCATCCTTTATATATATGGCGGCCGCCTGAAGGTCTTCCGGAGTCTTGAGGTTGAGTTTGACCAGGCCTCTTTCCGTCTTATGGGTCAGCCTGCTGCCAAGCCCCTTTAAAACGACCGGATAGCCCATTTCCCGGGCAAAAACACTTAATTCATTGATATTATTGACTATTTTTTCTTCAACCACGGGAATGCGGTAGTGCTTCAAGACAACCTTTGCCTCGGCTTCGGTCAATGCGGTCCTGTTTTCCCTGATCGCTTTCGCTATGATTTCTGTCGGATTCATGAATCTCCCTGTCAATATTTGCTTGACGTATCCTTATTGTATTATAATCTTGGACCAAATCTGCCGCGGTGATTTTAGGACTCCTGCTGATCGGGGATCATATGTCCAATCCATCCGTAAATCAAGTCATGGTTAACGGCCGCCTGGTCGGCCTGATCGGTCTGGAAGAAGCCGTCCAAAAGGCCGTCGCCGTCTGCGTTGGTAAAAGCGATTCGGAAATTTCCGACTTTCTCGTCCGGGAGGTCTCCGACCGGAATTACATTCCCCCGTCAACCCTCCCGGCCTATGCCCTTGCCCTGCTTCGCGAATACAAAGCGGCGCTGAATCTTCCCGTCGATCCAGAGCCGGCAACCGGTCTGACCGTTCTTGCGCTGGGCGCGGGCTGCGCCCGCTGCGATCAATTGCAATCGGACATCCGCGATGTTTTATCACAGATGCAGATCGCCGCCGACGTCCGGCATGTGACCGACCTTCGGGAAATGTCCAGGTTCGGCGTTCTGGGCGCTCCGGCGCTGGTCATCAACAACAGGGTCGTGGCCGTGGGCGAAGTTCCGCCCAAAAGCCTCATCCGCCAATGGATCACCGAAGCTTTGAAAAATAGAGATTGAGGTCTCGCCCTCACGCTTGTTGCCTGAAACCCACCCCAATCCTTTTTCGAAAAAATCCGGCGCTCATAGCATCTTGCTTATCGTTTTGCCTGTATTTGTCCAGCCACCATCCACTATCTACTACAGCGCGCCTAATAACCTAACCACCTAGAGGTGGCGCGAGGTCACAAGCGACCCGCCCTACGATTTCATCGCCACTCGTCTCTTTCTACTCATCACTCATCGCTTATCTTCCTAAGACCCCCCTGACCCCTTTCCTGTCTTTTCACTCATCCCTCATTGCTCGTCGCTCATCTTCCCATGGCCCATGGCCTATTACCTATTCCTTCTGGCACCGAGGGCAGTAAAACGTGCTGCGTCCGCCCTGCCTGATCCGGACAATGATCCCGCCGCATCGCGCACAGGCCTCGCCTTCCTTTCCATAAACCTTTAGCTCGTTCTGGTTTTCTCCGGCACAGCCGTAAAGGTCCCTCCAGTCGGAAATGGATGTTCCCCGGCAGGCAACGGCTTTTTTCAGAATGCGCCTGGCCTGGCGAAAAATCTTTCTCCACTCGGACTCGCCCAGCGCGGCCGCGGATCTCGTCGGAGAAATGCCCACGCCGTGCAATATCTCGCAGGCGTAAATGTTGCCGATGCCGGCAATCGCCTTGGGGTCCATCAGCAGAATTTTAACGTGAACCCTGCGCCCTGCCTGGCTTTGCATGAATTTCCTGAAGTCAAAGCGGTCCATCAGATCGTTGGTCGATGGCTCCTGAACGGTCTGAACCACCCTGACGGTTGCGAAGCGCCGGGGATCCACCAGATCGATGATGCCCTCGTCCAGAATAATCCGCCATCGCGTATGCGGCTCTTTCTTCCGGTCCGTTCGCCAGAACAACCGTCCCGTCATCCGCAGATGAATGAGGATGCTTCCGCCGTCATGAAGGCGCATTTCAACGGTCTTTCCCCGGCGGCAAACCCCGCAAATCCGCGCCCCGCGGACATTCGCGATTCCATCGAGTTTGGGATCAAAGACTTTTGTCGCCAGAATTTTCTTTCCGGCGATTCTCTCCTGCAGCTGGCGACACAGCGTTTCGACTTCCGGCAGCTCCGGCATTCTCCATCCTTTGCGCGTTGAAATAATTTCTTTGAAAAATTTTTAAAAAATTTTTTCATTTTTTCCGTCAAAATGCAAAATAAATGTTGACAAATTTTTTTGCTTGCGTAAATTCAAAAATCAATAAAAGTTTTTTTGTCAGAATTTTTTTTAAGCGGAAGCTTGCTTCCGGAAGGAGGATGAATGGAAAACGAGACCCTGTTTAGTGAGGACGCAGAACCTCCTGGTCCCTCAGCCGGTCTTGTTGTGGCGCCGAGCAAAACAACGAACTTTTTTTCGTTGACCACAAACAATCACCCCCCCTCCCTGGCAAAATCAAAGCCGGAACGGCTTTACTTTCCCTTCAAAGATTCTCCCCGCTCACGGGCTTTCCGAAAAAAACATTACCCGGACATCAGCCGCATCGAGTGGTTTGACTGGCGATGGCAGTTTCAAAACGCCATCCGCAGCGTCCAGACCCTGGACGCCATGATTCACCTTTCCGACAACGAACGCCAGGCCATGATGCACCCGTCAGGGGATCTCCCTGTCGCCATCACCCCTTACTACGCCAGCCTGATTTCCCCGGACGACCCTTCTTCGCCGCTTCGCCGCTCGGTCATTCCGGTGGTCGATGAATGTCTGCATACCAAAGGCGAAGAGGAAGATCCTCTTGGCGAGGACGCCGATTCTCCGGTGCCCGGGATTGTGCATCGCTATCCCGACCGCGTTCTGTTTCTGGTCACGGACATCTGTTCAACCTACTGCCGCTATTGCACACGCTCCCGTATCTTCGGACGTCAGCACCAGTGCTTCATCGACACGGCCAAGTGGGAAGGCGCTCTGGACTACATCGCCTCCAATCCGAATATCCGCGACGTACTCCTGTCCGGCGGCGACCCCCTGACCCTTTCCGACGACCGGCTGGAATGGCTGCTTTCGAGGCTCAAGGAAATTCCCCATGTGGAAATGGTCCGCATCGGAACGAAAGTTCCCGTGGTGATGCCGCAGCGCATTACACCGTCTCTTGTTTCCATGCTGAAAAAGTACCATCCCCTCTGGATGAGCATTCATGTCACGCACCCCGACGAGCTGACCCCCGAGATGAGCGCCGCCTGCATTCGCCTTGCCGACGCCGGCATTCCCCTGGGCAGCCAGACGGTATTGCTGGCCGGCATCAACGACTCCGTTTCCACCATGACCCGCCTGGTCCATGGACTCCTGCAGATCCGCGTCCGTCCTTATTATCTGTACCAGTGCGACCCGATTCCGGGCTCGTCCCATTTCCGTACGCCCATCAGCAAAGGCCTGGAGATTATCCAGGGTCTGCGCGGCCATACCACCGGCTATGCCGTGCCGACCTTTGTCGTTGACGCCCCCGGCGGCGGCGGCAAAATTCCGCTGCTTCCCGAATATGCCATCGGGTGGGACAAGGGCGACCTGATGATGCGCAATTACGAAGGCAACATCTTCCGCTACCCGGACAACCATGCCGAGTCAAAGGATATCCACTAGGATATTGAAATAGCTTATGTCCGGTAACCCCGCCTGTCCAGCGACCACCCCCTGCCGAACGTTAACCATCGGCCTGACCTACGACCTGCGCGACGACTACCTTCGCGAAGGATACAGCCTCGAAGAAACCGCCGAGTTCGACAAACCCGACACCATCGAAGCTATCGAAAACGTCCTCAAAAAAAACGGCCACGCAACCGACCGCATCGGCCACGTGAAGGAACTCACCCGCCGTCTGGCCGCGGGCGACCGCTGGGACCTTGTCTTCAACATCGCCGAAGGAATGCACGGGTTTGGCCGGGAGGCGCAGGTCCCCGCGCTGCTCGACGCCTACCGGATCCCCTACACCTTTTCGGACGCCCTCGGTCAGGCGCTGACGCTTCATAAAGGCATGACCAAACATATTGTGCGGGATCTGGGCATTCCCACGCCGGACTTTGCCGTGGTTTCCTCTCCGGAAGACATCGGGCGCGTCCGGCTGCCTTATCCTCTTTTTGCCAAGCCGGTCGCGGAAGGCACGGGCAAAGGCATCACCGCCCGCTCCAGAATCGACAATGCGGAAAGCCTGCGCTCGGTCTGCGGGAATCTTCTGCAAACCTTCCGCCAGCCGGTGCTGGTGGAAACGTATCTGCCCGGTCGCGAATTTACCGTCGGCATCATCGGGACCGGCAAAAACGCCCGCGCCATCGGCGCCATGGAGGTTGTTCTGAATCCGGACGCGGAACCGAATGCCTATTCCTACGACAACAAGGAACATTATGAAAATCTGGTCCGCTATGCCGCCGTCTCCGATCCGGAAGCCCGCCGGGCCATGGAGGTCTCCCTGGCGGCCTGGCGTGGATTGGACCTGAAGGACGGAGGGCGCGTGGACCTGCGCTCGGACGCTTTCGGCAGCCCTCATTTTATAGAAGTGAATTCCCTGGCCGGCTTGAATCCGGTGCGTTCCGATCTGCCGATTTTGTGCGGGCTGGTGGGCGTATCCTATGATCAACTGATTACCGGCATTCTGAATTCAGCGTTGGATCGCGCGGGAATTTCCAGCGCGCCAATCCCTCCTTTTGCCGGCGCCGGAACGGAAAAAGCCCCATGAAAATCCTGATTCTGCACAGCGATGTTCCGGCGGACGCGGGCGAAGACGAACTCGATTGCCTGACGCAGGCGGCGACCATCGGCGAAGCGATCAGCACGCTGGGCCACCAGCCGGCGACGCTGCCCTTCGGGATGGATCTGCGCGCCAATATCTCCGGAATTCGCGAACATCAACCGGACATCGTCTTTAACCTGGTGGAGACGCTCGCCGGAAAAGGCAGCCTGAATCATTTCGCGACCGCGCTTTTGGATTTTTTACACCTGCCCTACACGGGCTGCCGGACCGACGCCATGTTCATCACGTCCAACAAGCCTCTCGCTAAAAAAATGCTGCGGCAAGCGGGAATTGCCACGCCTGCCTGGCTCACCCTGGAAGGCGAAACAGAAGACCTTTCCCGGGAGGATGCCTATTTTCTCAAGCCCTGCCGGGAAGACGCATCCGTCGGCCTGGATGACCGGGCCGTTTTACAGACGAGGAACCCCCAAACCATTCGGGATGCGCTGCGGGAGCGCCAGGAGGCGCTCGGCCTGGATTGCTTTGCCGAAGCCTACATTGACGGGCGTGAATTCAATATTGCCCTGCTGGCTTCCGATCAGGGGGTTCGGGTGCTTCCTCCCGCGGAAATTCTTTTTGTGGATTATCCGCCGGATAAACTCAAAGTGCTCGATTACCGCGCCAAGTGGGTGGAAGATTCCTTTGAATATGAGCATACCGTCCGGTCGCTCTCCATCGCGCCGCAGGATGAAAGTCTCGCGGACCGGCTGCGGGAGATCGCCCTTCGATGCTGGCATCTGTTCGGGCTTCGCGGGTATGCCCGCGTGGATTTTCGCGTGGATGGGCAAGGCGTTCCCTGGGTTCTGGAAATCAATGCCAACCCCTGCCTCTCGCCGGATGCCGGCTTTGCCGCCGCTCTGGATTTCGCGGGCCTCGAATACACCGCCGCCATCGACGCTATCCTGCAGGACGCTTTAAAACCGTAAACAAGGGGGAATGATTTTTTGAAAACGACCAGCTACCGGCAGGAGGTTCGGCCGACCGATCCGGACGCGATTACAGAGATTGTGCGGGGAAGCGGTTTTTTTTCCGCCGCGGAAGAGGCGCTGGCCCGTGAACTGGCCGAGGAGCGGCTTGAACAGGGCGAACGAAGTTCGTATCGTTTTGTGTTTGCCGAAGAAGACGGCCGGGTGGTCGGATACACCTGCTACGGACTGATCCCGGCCACCGCCGGCAGCTATGATCTTTACTGGATCGCCGTGACGCAATCTATGCGGGGTCAGGGGACCGGCGCACATCTTCTTGAAAAAACCGAAGGGATCATTCGGAGCCTCGGGGGAAGAAAAGTTTACGCGGAAACATCTTCCCGCCCCCAATACGCGCCGACCCGTCATTTTTATGAAAAATGCGGCTATGTTCCGGAAGCATTTCTCAAGGATTTCTATTCCCCGGGCGACAGTAAAATTATTTACGCTAAAACCCTTATATAACAAGCAATAACGACTTCTTTCCCCCGTGTTCCCGTTATAAAATCTTGCAATTTCCCCGATAATTCGCTAGAGCACTTTTGGCTTTTTGAATCACTCCGGTCGCCCATCGAAGGAAAAAGGGGAATTTGTTTATGCGCCTGTTTCCAAAGGAAGAAAACTTCTTTGAATATTTTGAAGAACTGGCCAATAAAATTGAAGAAGGCGGTCAGTTTTTTCTCGAAATGACCAGAAACCGGGACTATTCCGAGTCCAAAGTCGTGAGGCTCAAGGAACTGGAGCACGAAGCGGACGGTATTACACATAAAACCTACGAAAGAATGCACAAAACCTTCCTGACGCCCATCGACCGCGAAGATATTTACGCCCTGGTCAACAAAATGGACAGCATCATGGACGTCATCGAGGCCACCGCCGTCCGCATCTACATGTATAAAGTGAAAAAACCGGATGACGAAATCATCAAGCAGGCGGAAATTCTTTTTCAGGCCATCAAAAAAATCAAGAGCGTTGTCCACGGCCTGCGCGACATGAAAAACTCCCAGATGATTCTCGACGGCTGCGTCGAAATCAATACACTGGAAAATGCCGGAGATGTCGTTTTAAGAACCATCATCACCAATCTTTTCATCAAAGAACAAGACGCCATTGAGCTGATCAAATGGAAAGAAATCTTCGAAAGGATTGAAGAAGCCATCGATGTTTGTGAAGACGTTTCCAACATCGTGGAAGGGATTGTGCTGAAACATGCTTGATTCCATGGCATTTGTTTTCATCCTGGTGGCCATTGCCCTGGTTTTTGACTTTCTCAACGGCTTCCACGATTCCGCAAATTCCATCTCCACCGTGGTCTCCACCCGCGTTTTGTCCCCCAAATACGCGGTGCTCTGGGCGGCTTTTTTTAATTTTGCCGCCGTTTTTTTTGTCGGAACGCAGGTGGCGCACACGGTCGGCAAAGGCATCATCCATATCGATATTGTCGATAATCTCGTCATTCTGTCCGCGTTGGGCGGGGCCATCGTCTGGAACATCACCACCTGGTATTACGGCCTCCCCAGCAGCTCCTCCCACGCTCTGATCGGCGGCCTGATCGGCGCGGGGGTTACAAAAGCCGGAACCGGAACACTGGTGTGGAGCGGCATTATTAAAACCTCTCTGTTCATCATCATCTCTCCGGCCGTCGGCATGGCGCTGGGATTCTTCTTCATGGTGCTGGCCATGAATTTGAGCCGCAACTCCAATATGGCCAAGTCCGACAAGATCTTCCGGAAGCTCCAGCTTTTTTCCGCCGCGGTGTACTCCATGGGCCACGGCATGAACGACGCGCAAAAAACCATGGGCATTATCGCCATGGCGCTCTTCAGCAAAGGGCTCCTGGGGGATACGTTTCACATCCCCATCTGGGTGGTCATCATCTGCTACACGATGATTTCTCTGGGCACCATGTTCGGCGGGTGGCGGATCGTGAAGACGATGGGAACCAAAATTACCAAGCTTCAGCCCATCGGCGGCTTCAGCGCGGAAACCGCGGCCGCCTGCTCCATTATCGGCGCGACGATGGGCGGCATTCCCGTGAGCACAACGCACACCATCACCGGTGCGATCGTCGGCGTGGGCTCCACCAGAAGGCTGTCCGCCGTGCGCTGGGGCGTTGCGGGAAACATCATCTGGGCGTGGATTCTGACCATTCCCATTTCCGCCGTGATCTCCTCCGTGATTTATCTGGCCGTCAACAGCTTTGTCTAGCCGAACCGAACCTTCCCCCCCGGCCGAATCAAACACCTCGCAGCAAGCTGCGGAGAATCAACGCTCGTCCCGCCAAAGCGGGATTGAAAATGGCATTGCCAATTTGTTCATTTTGCCGTAAATGATTCATACCGAATCGAACACAGGGGATTTGACGATGCCGGAAAAACAACTGCCTTTTACTCACAAACAACTGTCCGCCATTCTTGAAAAATATCCGACGCCCTTTCATCTTTACGATGAAAAGGCCATTCGGAAAAACGCCCGCGCCTTTGCCAAAGCCTTTTCCTGGAACCGGGGCTTCAAGGAATTCTTCGCCGTCAAAGCCTGTCCCAATCCCTACATCATGAAAATCCTTCACACCGAAGGGTTCGGCGCGGACTGCAGCTCCATGGCGGAACTGCTGCTGGCGCAAAAAACCGGCATCACCGGGGAGGAAATCATGTTTTCCTCCAACGACACCCCCGCCGCCGAATTTGTTCAGGCCCGGAAACTCAAGGCAACCATCAACCTGGACGACATCACCCACATTGATTTTCTGGAAAAACACGCCGGACTTCCGGACCTGATCTGCTGCCGCTACAATCCGGGCCCCCTGAAGAAAGGGAACGTCATCATCGGCCATCCGGAAGAGGCCAAATACGGATTCACGCGCGAGCAACTTTTTGAAGGCTATCGCATCTGCCGGGACAAAGGCATCCGTCGCTTCGGCATTCATACCATGGTCGCCTCCAATGAGCTGGACCCGGATTACTTTGTCGAAACGGCGGAAATTCTTTTTCATTTGATCGTTGAATTATCCCACGCCCTGAACATCCGCTTTGAATTCGCCAACTTGAGCGGAGGATTCGGCATTCCTTACCGGCCCGAACAAAAAGCCATCGATCTGAAGGCCATGACCCGCGGCATTCGCGAAAAGTATGAAAAGATCATCACAGCCGGCGGTTTGGCCCCGCTGAAAATTTTTACGGAAAGCGGCCGCTTCATCACCGGCCCTCACGGCTATCTCGTCTCGAAGGTTCTGCACATCAAGGATACGTACAAAAAATTCGCCGGCCTCGACGCCTCCATGGCCCATCTGATGCGGCCGGCGCTTTACGGCGCCTACCATCACATCACCGTCGTCGGCAAGGAAAGTCGCCCCCATGACGTCATGTATGATGTCACGGGCTCTCTTTGCGAAAACAACGACAAATTCGCCATCGACCGCATGCTCCCCCGTTTGGCCCCAGGCGACACCGTTGTGATTCACGACGCGGGCGCGCACGGACATTCCATGGGCTTCAATTACAACGGCAAGCTGCGCTCGGCCGAGCTGCTCCTTCGGGAAGACGGCTCCGTCGTCCAGATCCGCCGCGCCGAAACGGTGAAGGATTATTTCGTGACGCTGGACTTCAAGGGGCTGAAAAAGTTCGAAGGATAAAACGGTAAGTGGTTCGGGGTCAGAGGTCAGGGGCTAAAAGCGATAAGTGATGAGTTAAAAGAGAAAAGGGCTCGAGGTGACCAAGTTGGTTGTCATGGTGAGCCTGTCGAACCATGCCTTATCAGCGGGTCTAAAGACCCGCGCTACATTTCTTTTGCCGCTATCCACTAGTCACCACCCCCTTCTTGCCTCTTACCCATTACCCCTAACCTCGCTTCCCCTTGCCTTTTCCATCACGCATCATTATACTTTTCTCATGGCAAAGGAAAAAATCCCATCGACACCGGCGGTTCTGGCTCTGAAAAAAGCCGCGGCAACTTTTACACTGCATACCTATGCCTACGAAGAGCACGGCGGAACCAGGGTTTCTTCGCAG
>JAQVQT010000159.1 GCA_028701435.1 Smithellaceae bacterium
TTCTTTTGAAGTGCCCATCATGGACGGCAGCGCCCGCCCGTTTGTCAATATGCTCAAGAAGGTCGGCACGCGGCCGCAGGGGAAATTCAAAAAAATGCTGGTCATCAAAAAGCCGGTAAGCGTGAAAGAAGGGGAAGGAAGCGCCATGCTGCTCCCCTCGAATGAATTTAAAATTACCTATGATATCGATTTCAAAAATAAAATCATCGGTCGGCAATCCTACAGTTTTCTGTTTTCCGATAAAAACTACGAGGACAACATCTGCTGCGCGAGAACCTTCGGTTTTCTGAAAGAAGTCGAATTTTTGCAGGCCAGAGGGCTGGGCCTGGGCGGATCGCTGGAGAACGCGATTATCTTGGATGAGGAAAAAATCATCAACAAGGAAGGCCTCCGGATGCCCGATGAATTCGTCAAGCACAAAATTCTGGATGCCGTAGGCGATCTGTTTTTGCTGGGCATGCCGATCATCGGCCATTTTGTGGCGCACCGGTCCGGCCACCGGCTCAACAACCTTCTGCTTAGGGAGCTCATGCGTCAGGAGGACAGTTGGGAAATCATCAGCGAAGATCATCCGCAGCAATCGACTCAATTTATGTCCTGCAACCTTCCGTCTTTCACGATCCTGGACGCCGTTCAAATCTGATTTTGTCCCCGATCCCCTTTTTTTGACCTTCCCAAATTAACCTTGATTTTTATCGATAGGTTACCTAGGATACCCGCATTCTTCCGGAAAGAAAACGGGCGGGTATGAAAAAACATAAAAATTATTTCTGGACGGCCGTCTTCGTTGGATTATGCATGATGACCATGACCGTTGCCGCCGGGGAGGCCAGGGCCCAGATGGATCCCCGAATGACGGACATCCTGGTGACCAGCGGCACGGAGGAAATGCTCCTGTACGCGAGGCTGGTGGATGGTTTCAAGAAGGAGATGGAGGAGGCCATTCTGGCGGGTGTCCCCGCCGTTTTTACGATAGAACTGGACGTCTATCAGGAAAGGCCCTACTTTTGGGACCGGCATATCCTCCACAGGGAAATCCGCCGCACCATTAAATACGACAATTTGAAAAAGAGTTTTCTGATTGCCACAAACGGCCTGGGGCAGCCGGCGATTCTGACGAATTTTGAAAGCGCGCAAAAAGCCATGGCGGAGTTGAACGGAATTCCCGTGGTGGCCTTTTCCAATCTGTCCAAAGGCGAACGGTACTATGTTCAGGTCCGGGTCAAAATCGACCGGGTGCGCCTGCCGTTCAAGATGGAATATGTGTTGTTCTTTGTTTCCCTGTGGGACTTTGAAACCCCCCTGTACAAGATCCGTTTTGCCTACGAGTGATCGCCTGCGCGGGGGCGGGAAAGGGTGATGCCGCGAGCGCATGATGTTGAAAAAGAACGCCAGAAAAAATTATCTTGACGAACGGGAGCTGAGAAAACGCCGGCGCGAGCGCATCATCATGCTGGTGGTCGGCTGCCTGGCCATCGTTTTTACGATTCTGGCCAGTCAGTTGTCCGACCGGCAAGAACTGCCCATTTCGGCCAACATTCTGGTGTACGGCCTGACCAGCATCAACATCATCCTGATTCTGCTTCTGCTTTTTCTGATTGTCCGCAATGTTTTCAAGCTGTTTTCCGAGCGTCGCAAGGGATTGATCGGCTCGAAGCTGCGCACCAAGCTGGTTGCGGCGTTCGTGGGCCTTTCCCTGGTTCCCACCATTTTGCTTTTTTTGTTTGCCATCAACTTTCTTTCCTATTCGATCGAGTTCTGGTTCAACATCAAGATCGGCGACGCCCTGGCGCGGTCGCTGGAAGTCGCACAGGTGTATTACACGCAGGCCGAGGACCTGGCCAAATTCGACGCCCGTCAAATCAGCGCGGAAATCACCCGCAACCGCCTCTACGAGGTGGATCGGGCCAATTATCTGAGCAATTTTCTTTCCCAGCGCCAAAAGAACTACAAGGTGGCGCGCGTGGAAGCGTATTTTGATTTCAACAACCAAAGCCTCGTCTTTGCCGACGGCGAAGAAGCGGCGTCCACGGCCATAAAACTGTCGCCGAAAATGCTGGAGGACATTTACTCCGGCAAGGAAATCTCCACGGTGGCCGCCACCCAAAGCGGGGAGGCCATTGTCGGCGTCGCGCCGGTTTTCTCCTATGCGGTGGCGACGGAAGTTATCGGGCGGGTTTCCGTCAGCAACAGCGTTCCCCAGGGGCTGGTGGACAAACTCAGGAGCATCGCCAACGCGTCGGAGCAGTACGGACAGATCAAGCTTCTGAAGAATCCGATCAAGTTCAATTACATCGTGACCCTGTCCATCGTGACGCTGGCGATTATTTTTCTCGCGACGTGGTTCGGCCTGTCGCTGGCCCAGACCATTACCAACCCCATCCAGGACCTCGTGACGGCGACCAACCGCATCACGCAGGGGGACCTGACCAGCCGCATTGACATCGAGGCCGACGACGAGGTCGGCCTGTTGGTCAAGTCCTTCAATTCCATGACGGACGATTTGCAAAAAAGCAAGGCGGGCCTGATCGAGGCCAACACCTCGCTGGAGGAGCGGCGCAAGTATATGGCCGCGATTCTGCGCAATGTCTCGGCGGGCATCATCTCCATCGACCGGAACGGAACCATCACTACCATCAACCGCGCCGCGGAAGCCATGTTCGGAATTGACGCTTCGCCGTACCTGTTCCGGAATTACCGGGAGCTTTTGCACGAGGATCATCTTGCCCTGGTCGATTCCTTTTTGCAGGAAATGAAAGAGAGCCGGATGCGGGTTCTGGAAAAACATCTGGAACTGACGCTGCGGGACAAGGTGTTGACGATTCTGCTGACCCTGACGACCATTGAGGATGAAGAAGGCAAGGACTCCGGCATTGTCGTTGTGTTTGAAGATTTGACGAAGCTGCAGATGGCGGAGCGCGCCGCGGCCTGGCGGGAAGTGGCCCGGCGCATGGCGCATGAAATCAAGAATCCGCTGACGCCCGTGCAGCTCTCCGCCCAGAGGCTGCAGCGGAAATACGGGGATAAGCTGGGGGAGGAAGGCTCGGTTTTTAAGGAATGCACACAGACCATCATCGATCAGGTGGACGTGCTGAAGAACCTGGTGAATGAATTTTCCCGCTATGCGCGCATGCCGGTGACGACGCTGGCCCCCAACGATCTCAACGCGGTGGTGTCCGATGCCGTGGCGCTTTTTGTGGACGCGCACAAAGACATACACTTCGAATTCCGTCCGGCGGAGGGGCTGCCGAGGTTCCATCTGGATGCCGAACAGATTAACCGGGTCATGGTGAATCTGCTGGACAACGCCGTGGCGTCTCTGAACAAGCAGACGGGCCATGTCGGCGTTCTGATCCGGTATGATGAGGCGCACAGAAAAGTGGTGGTCGCCGTAGCCGACGATGGGGTCGGGGTTCCGGCGGGCTACAGGCGAAAAGTGTTTGACCCGTATTTTTCAACCAAGAAGTCGGGAACGGGATTGGGGCTGGCCATCGTCAGCTCCATTATCTCGGACCACAAGGGAACCGTTACCGTCAGCGACAACCACCCCACGGGAACAATTGTATCTTTTCAGTTGCCCGTGAACGAAGTTTAATTTATAGAAGACGCGGCATGGGTGAAAATCATGAACGAAACCATTCTGGTCGTAGATGACGAAGTCAGCATCTGTCAATCGCTGAAGGCCATTCTGGAAGACGAAGGCTATCAGGTGCTCGTGGCCGGCAGCGGCGAAGAGGCGCTTCGGGTTGTGGCCGATGAAATGCCCCAGCTCGTTCTGCTGGACATCTGGCTGCCCGGCATGGACGGTCTGGAAACCCTCAAGGCCGTCCGCGCCGCCCACCCGAACATGCTGATCATCATGATGTCCGGCCACGGCACCATTGAGACGGCCGTGAAAGCCACCAAGCTGGGCGCTTTTGATTTTATTGAAAAACCGCTGTCGCTGGACAAAGTGATGATCCTGGTGAACAACGCACTGAATCTGGTTCGCCTGGAAGAAGAAAACATTCTGCTCAAACAGAAGGTATCGCACCAGTACGAACTCACCGGAACCAGCCCGATCATCACCGAACTCAAGGAAATGATCGGCATTGTTGCGCCGACCAACGCGTGGATTCTGATCATGGGCGAAAACGGCACGGGGAAGGAGCTGGTGGCGCGCTCCATCCACCACCTGAGCCGACGCTCCCACAAGCCCATCGTGGAAGTCAACTGCGCGGCCATTCCCGAAGAGCTGATCGAAAGCGAGCTGTTCGGGCATGAAAAGGGCGCCTTCACGGGGGCGACCGAAAAGAAGCGCGGCAAATTTGATCTGGCGCACGAGGGAACGATCTTTCTGGATGAAGTGGCGGACATGAGCCTCAAGGCCCAGGCCAAGATTCTGCGGATTCTCCAGGAAAAGAAATTTGAAAGGGTCGGCGGCAACAAGCTGATCGACATGGACGTCAGGGTCCTGGCCGCGACCAACAAGGACTTGGAGAAAGAAATGGAGGCGGGCCGGTTCCGGCAGGATCTTTACTACCGCCTGCACGTCATTCCTCTTCGTGTGCCGCCTCTGCGCGACCGGAAAGAGGACATCATTCACCTGACGGAGCGGTTCCTGCAGGACTTTGCCGCCAAGGAGGGGCAGCC
>JAQVQT010000018.1 GCA_028701435.1 Smithellaceae bacterium
TGGCGGTTTTGCTCATTCCACCCCGTTTTGTCCCCGATGCTTTGCGCGACTGCGCCGTCAAGGGCGTCAAAGGGGCGGTGATCTCCGCCGAAGGTTTCGCGGAAACGGGAACGGAGGGCGCAACCTATCAGGAGGATGTCCGGGCCATTCTGAAATCCTCCGGCATGAGAGGATTCGGCCCCAACACCCTGGGACTGGTCAATACCAAAACCAAACTGACCACGTCTTATTTCGCCAATTCCCAGATGCTTGCGCCCGGCAACATTGGTTTTGCCGCGCAGTCCGGCATTTTTGTGGGCGCGCTGTTGCGCTACCTGAGTTCACTCGACGGCCTTCATCTATCCAAAGGCATCGGCCTGGGAAACAAGGTGGACGTGAACGAATCGGATGCCCTCTCCTTCCTGGCCGACGATGAACAGACGAAAATCATCGGGCTGTATCTGGAAGACGTGAAGGACGGAAGCCTGTTTGTGAAAAATCTGAAAAAGGCGACGGCTAAAAAGCCGGTGCTGATCATCAAAAGCGGCCGCACGAAGGCCGGCGCGAAAGCTTCCGCTTCGCATACCGCCAGCCTGGCGGTGGAAGATTCCGTGTTTGACGGCATCGTGCGGCAGGCGGGCGCGATCCGTCTTCACGCCATTGACGAGTTTGTCCGGACGCTGAAAGGTTTTTTGAACATGCCGCTTCCCGTAGGCGACCGATTGGCGTATGTCACTTACAGCGGCGCGCAGGCGATCATGAGCATCGACACGACGATGGAGCAGGGGCTGCAAACGGCAACGCTTGCGGACGCCACACAGACCCGAATCGGCCGCGTGATCGCGACAACCTCCAAGACGAAAAATCCCATCGACATCTTCCCCGACTGGCTGGCTCACGGGTACGAGAAAACCATGACGGAAGTGGTAAAAGCCCTTCTGGATGACCGGGGCGTTGACGGAATTGTGTTTATTTCCTTTGCCGAATCGAATCCCGAGGTTTATCAATCCCTGGTCGACGTCGTTCAATCGGACCGCCGCAAGCCCGTCTTTGTATCGCTTCTGGGAGACAGCCGGGACAAGGCGGCCTGCGAACATCTTTTGGATTCAGGCGGTCTTCCCTGCTACGATTTTCCGGAGCAGGCCGTCCGTGTCTTCGCCCGCATGCGCCAATACGCCGGGAAAACGGGTAACCCCAATTCCCGAGGGTCCTCCTAGAACGGGAAGAAAACGGGAATCAAAAGCGTTGCCAGAATCCAGAACAGCAGCGTCAGCGGCGTTCCCACTTTTATGAAATCGAAAAATCTGTACTGGCCAACCCCGTAAATCATGGTATTGGTCTGGTAGCCGACCGGCGTCATGAAACTGGCCGAGGCCGCAAAGGCGATCGCCATTAAAAACGGCCGGGGGCTTACCTGCATAGCGGAGGCGGCCGAGATGGCAATCGGCGCAAGCAGAACGGCTGTAGCGTTGTTGGACATCATGGACGTTAAAAGCGCCGTCAGCAGATAAAGCGCGGACACGATGGCCACCGGCCCCCAAACGCCGAGAAAATGAATCATCTGGTTAGACAGAAACATCGCCGCACCAGTTTTTTCCAGCGCCGTGCCCAGCGAAATGATGCCGCCCAGAAGAAAGATCACTTTCCAGTCAATGGCGCCATAGGCTTCCTCCAGGGTCAGGCAGCCCACCATAACCAGGAGAATCGCGCCGAGAATTGCGCCGACCATAATCGGCAAAATGCCCATCGTTGCCGTGACGATGACACCGGCGGCGATGATCAGGGCCGGAATGATTTTGCTTTTGCGATACTGGGGTGTTTCAACGTCCGACACAATGACGAAATTTTTGTTGTTTTTGAGCTCGTCGTAGTTTTCTTTCCGGGTTTCGACCAAGACGGCGTCGCCGGCTCTCAGCGGCGTATCGGCAAAACCGGTGTTGTATAACTGGCCCCCGTGGCGCAACGCCAGCGCCGTAGCGCGAAAGACATTCCGGAAATAAGATGATTTGATGGTTTTTCCGATCAGGCTCGAGTTCGGCGCAACGACCACTTCCGTCAGCGCAAGGTTTTCACAGCTGAAATCTTTCTCATGCAGCTGGCAGTCGGATTTCATCTGAATACCCATGCGTTCCTTGAGTTTCTGGAGCTGCCGGATGTCACACCGAACGCGCAGGAGATCATTTTCCTTGAGGGCAATGTCTGATACGGGCACCAGCAGGCGCTGGCCGTTTCGGATCACTTCCAGCACATCGATTTCCAGTTCCTTGACCAGCGGTGAGTCAGCGACCCGCATGCCGATGGATTTTGCATTGCGTTGAAGCACGATATCCGTCAGATAATTGTCCATCCGGTATTTGTCCGCCAGATCTGCGCCGGTTTCGTGGACGGGAATCATCCGCGTGCCCAAAATCGCCATATACAAAATACCCGCGCCGAAAAAGACAAGCCCCATCCTGGTGAACTCAAACATGCTGATGGCCGGCAGGCCGTAACCGACGGCAATGGCGCTCACCAGAATATTCGTGGATGACCCGATGAGCGTGCAGACTCCGCCGAACATGGAAGCGAAGGAAACGGGCATCAGAAGCCGCGAGGCACTGATTTTATTTGCTGAGGCCACACCCAGCATAATCGGGATGAAAACAGCCACGACCGGTGTGTTGTTGATGAAAGCCGACACCAGCCCCACAACGATCATGGTTCCGATCAGCCCCGCCCAGAAATTGAATTTAAATGCTTTGGTCGCGACGGTTCCCAGGAAATTGACCGCGCCGGTTTTCTGCAAGGCGGCACTGAGAATAAACATGGCTCCCACGGTGACGGTCGCCGTATTGCTGAATCCGGAAAGACCTTCGGTCGGCGAGACGATGCCTGTCACCAGCAAAATGGCCATCACCAGAATGGCCGTAAGGTCAACGGGAATTTTCTCGGAGGCGAAAAGAAAAATCGCCAGCAGAATGACGCCCAGCACGATAAGCATTTCTAAAGTCATAGACTAGCCTGCCAGCCTCACGGGAATGAATTTATTTTACATCTGCTGCAGCGGATTGCGATATTAGCATGGTTTAAAAGGGGCGGCAACAGGAAAGCTTTATAGAACAACAGCTTGACACAAGCCCCGGTTCCTTATAGCGTTCTTCCTCAAAAAATAAGCTTCTGTTTGTTGGAAAATAATCGAAAGACTGCAAAAAATGGAGCAGACGGGCAAACAAAATTCATTCAGGCTGCGCCGGGATCCTCTTCGGGTCTTCAAGGAAAGCAAAACGCCGGCGGGACTCTACGCCCGAAAGAAATGGCTGGGAGAATCCGGATCGTCCAAATGGCAAAACCATTTTGACCAAACCGTGCGTTTCCTGCTGGGGGGGCAGTCGGAAGACGGGTCCTGGGGCGGATCGGCCCTGGAAACAATCCACCGCCTTTTTGACCTGCATCTGACCGTTCGCGACCGGACGGAAGAGATCGACAGGGCGCTCGGTTGGCTTCTGCGGCGGACGCTGCGGGAGAACCTTTCTCGAATGAACGATAAACCTCTCTCCTCCCGGACTCTTCGGGCGCTGCCGTTTACGGAAGGCAGTCCCCGGATCTTCTATCTTTGCGCGGCGCTTTTCCTGGCGACGGTCTTTCAGCACGAAAGCGGCGATGAGGCATTCAAAGGATACAGGCTGCTTCACCGGTGGGTGGATGAACATTCAACCGGCGAAGCGGATTCGGCGGATCAAAGCAATGCGCTTCGCGCGCTGATCGTCCATCCGGATTATGCCGAAAATCGCGAAACGGTGACGCTGATCGAGCATCTGGCCCGGATTCAGGAGCCCTCCGGACGGTGGCCGGCCCCCGTTCCTTTTTTCCAGACGATCAATGCTCTGGGACATTCCCGCCTGCCTTTGGCTCACCGTCAATGGATGAAAACCCTGGATGTGTTATCCGAAACGCAAAACGATGACGGATCGTGGGGGAGGCAAGACGCCGAGTGGAACACTTTTCTCGTTGTTCACGCGCTGAAAAACAAGGGATGCCTGTAATGATTATTGAAAAAGGGGCGCGGGTGTTTCCCGCGCCCCTTTCCGGTTTGGATAGGGTTGTGCTGATCGATCAGGCGCTGTAAAGAGCGATCAGTTGATCGCCGTATTTTTTCATGATGTTGCGGCGGATCAGCTTCATCGTCTGGGTCATCATGCCGTTATCGACCGTGAAATCCTCGGTGATGTAAAGGAATCTCTGGGGAATTTCATATCCGCCGAACGTTTTGCGCAGATGCTCGGTGATTTCTTTGGAGATGAAATCCGTGCATTCCTTGTTGGCAATGGTTTCTTCTCGGGAGCCCTGTGCCCATGCGGATGTTTTGGGATCGGTCTTCAGCGCCTCGAAGTCCGGAACGACCAGCGCGACATTGAATAAGCGCCCTTCCCCGTAAACGATGGCATTGGAGACATACCTGAGAAGTTTCATTTCGTTTTCGATGGATTCGGGATGCACGTATTTGCCGTTTTCCAGCTTGTATTCGTCCTTGAACCGGCCGGTGATGTGCAAATACCCTTCTTCATCAATCCAGCCGCGGTCTCCGGTTCGTACGCCGGGAAAACCGTTCCAGGTATCCGGCATCATGGCTTCCTTGGTGACGGCCGGTTTATTGAGATAACCCTGCATGACCTGCGCGCCGTAAACCACGATTTCTCCATCCGGGCTGTCTTCTCCCACGCGCGATTTGTCGATGACCACATTGGTGTCCTTGAAAGGCTTGCCGACCGTTCCGTATTTGTTGCCCCGCTTGGGCGAGTTGTTGGAAATGACGGGAGTGGTTTCCGACAGGCCGTAGCCGTCGTAGGTGGGCACGCCGACATCGGCGAAGAACAGGGCGATTTCCGGCTTCATCATGGCGCCGCCGGTAACGACGTGTTTCAGCCTTCCGCCGAAGATGGCGCGAATCTGGGAAAAGACCAGGGCATCAAGGTCTTTGAATTCCTTCGTTTTTTCCGCAAGCCCCCGATTCTTGACGGCTTCGGCGCAGGCCGCGTCAAAGAATTGTTTTTTGACGGGATCCGCCGCTACACCCTGCTGGATTTTATCGTAAATAATGTTGAAGACGCGCGGCACGGCGGACATGTGGGTGGGTTTGACCTCGCTGAAATTGATGATCAGTTTGTCGGCGGATTCGGCAAATGCAAGGGCCCAGCCGCCCAGAATGTACGTGTGCAAATCGGCGGTCAAACCGAAGCTGTGCGCCCAGGGCAGGATGCACAAACCCACTTCATCCGGATCTCCCTCGTCGAACGTATCGTGGCACTCGCGGGCGTTGTGCGTCATGTTGCCGTGGTGCAGCATCACACCTTTCGGATCGCCGGTGGTGCCCGAGGTGTAGATGATAAAGGCCGTCTCCGACCAGTGCGGCTTGTAGGAGGGGGCGGGGTTTTCCTTGCCCATCTTTTCCAGCGCCGCCAGCGATTTTTCGCCTTCACCGAAAATAACAAAGACATCCTTTAAGGTCGGCATATCTTTCTTGAAGCCCATCACGATGTCGTAGATCGCCTGATTGCTGACAAAAAGGTATTTGATGCCGGCGTCCGAAATGATGTACTGCCAGACCTTGTGCAGTTCCTTTTCGTACATGGGCACAAAAACGCCGCCCAGACCGTGGGTGGCATTGGCGCACACAAACCATTCCGTACAATTGTTGACGATGACTCCGACTTTTTCGCCCTTACTCAAGCCCAGCTTATGGAGGGCGCCGCGCAGGTTGTTCACCCGTTCGGCGACGGCGCTGTACGTCACCCATTCGTATTGATTGGTGGCTTTGTTCTTGGTGCCGAACAGATTGTGGTTGGCGTAGCGGACCGCGCTTTCCTCAAAGAGATCGACCAGATTGTTCGGTTTGATGTAATACGCGTCCAGATTCGCAGACGCACCCTTTCCTGCTGTTGCTTCTACCATTGCTGTACCTCCTCGTTTTTCTTGATGAATCAGTATTATTCGGCAAGTCTTGGCAGGCCTGACCGTTCGTTAGCTTTTTTCCTATAGTCACAACAACCCGCGCGGTGTCAACGAAAAATGAAGTTTCCTCATTCAGCCGGTAAGAATTTCTCCGGACGTTCGCCCTGTCAGGCCTTTAGCATTTCTCGGGCCGTTCGAAGAATGCCCTCTTCATCCAGGCCGAGCTGGGCGCGCAGCTCACTCTGTTTGGCGTGTTCGACAAATTCGTCCCGGATGCCCATCCTTCGGACGGTTGTTCCCGTCACGCCTTTTGCGGCCAGCAATTCCAGGACGGCGCTGCCGAATCCTCCGTCCAGCACGTTTTCTTCGATGGTCAGAATTTTCTTGACGGACGCGGCCGTGCTCAAAAACAGCTCCGCGTCGAGCGGCTTGATGAACCGGGCGTTGATGACTTTGGCTTCGATGCCTTCTTCCGCCAGTTTTTGCGCCGCCTTGAGGGCCGGATAAACGGTGCAGCCGACGGCGATCATCGCCAGATCAGAGCCTTCGCGGAGCACTTCGCCTTTCCCCAGGGGCAGCGTCAAAATCTCGTTGTCCAGGGGAACGCCCACGCCCTTGCCCCGCGGGTAACGGATGGAAACAGGGAAACCGCAGCCGATGGCCGTTTTGAGCATGTGCCTGAGTTCGTTTTCATCTTTCGGGGCCATCATGACCAGGTGGGGGAGGTTGCGCAGGTAGGACAGATCAAAAAGCCCCTGATGGGTCGCGCCGTCTTCTCCGACAATGCCCGCGCGGTCCACGGCAAAGACGACCGGCAGATTTTGCAGGCAGACATCGTGCAGGATCTGGTCGTAGGCGCGCTGCAAAAAGGTGGAGTAAATCGCCACGACGGGCAGCAGTCCCTGGGTGGCCAGGCCCGCGGCAAAGGTCACGGCCAGTTGTTCGGCGATTCCGACATCGTAAAACCGGCCGGGAAAGGTTTGGCGGAATTTTTCCAGCCCCGTCCCCTCGCACATGGCCGCCGTGATGGCGACGATTCGGGAATCATCCGCCGCCAATTGAGTCATTGTCCTGCCGAAAATTTCCGTGTAGGAAGGAGCGGGGTTGACCGAAGGGAGCGTCTGGCCGGTTTCCACGTCAAAGGGCGCGATGCCGTGGTAGGTGGGAGAATTTTCCTCCGCGAATTTATAGCCCCGGCCCTTTTGCGTGATGACATGCACCAGCACGGGGCCTTCCAGATTCTTGACGTTTTCAAAGTTTTTGAGAAGGTAGTCCAGGCGGTGCCCCTCCAGGGGGCCGACATACGTAAACCCCAGCTCCTCAAACAGGGCGCCGGGAACCATGAAAGTCTTTACCGATTCTTCGATCTGCTGCGAGAACTTCAAAATCTGCTCGCCGATGCCGGGAATGCTTTTAAAGAAGCTTTTCAGCTCGCTTTTAAAGCGGGTGACCCGGTCGCCGGTCATGATTCTGTTCAAATAGGACGAGAGAGCGCCGACATTGGGCGAGATGGACATTTCATTGTCGTTCAGCACGATGATCAGGTTTTTTTTCCGGTCCCCCGACCAGTTCAATCCCTCGAACGCCATGCCGGTGGTGAGGGAGCCGTCGCCGATCACGGCGATGATTTTATTATGCTCCCCCTTCAGACACTGGGCTTCGGCAAAGCCTGCGGCCGCCGCGATGGAGGTGCCGCTGTGCCCGACATTGAACGTGTCGTAGGGGCTTTCCGACCGTTTCGGAAAGCCGCTGAGGCCGCCGCGTTGGCGCAGCGTGGCAAACTTTTCCTTGCGGCCGGTAACGATCTTATGCGCGTAGGACTGATGGCCGACATCCCAGATCAGCCGGTCCTGCGGCGTGTTGAAGACAGTGTGCAGCGCAAGCGTCAGCTCCACGGCGCCCAGCGACGAAGCCAGGTGTCCGCCGGTGTTCGCGACCGTGGAGATGATCAGGTCGCGGATTTCCCCGGCCAGTTTCTGAAGCTCCGCGACGGAGAGTGCGCGCAGATCGGCCGGATCGTTGACTCTGTCCAGCACGCTGTAAGGGATCATTTCGGGAGGTTTCATCGGGTTATACAAGCCTTTACGATTTTCGTTCCATGATGAAGCGGGCGATCACGCGCAACGGCAGCGCGCGCGCGTCAAAGGAGGCGATGCAGGCGATGGCGGCTCCGACCTCTTCGGCCAGCCTTGCTTTGGCCGCTTCAAGCCCCAGCAGCGACGCGCTGGTGACTTTTCCCAGCGCGGCGTCGCTTCCGGTGTTTTTTCCCATGAGGCTTTTGTCGCCTTCCACGTTGAGAATGTCGTCGGCAATCTGAAAAGCGACGCCGATGTGGGTTGCGTAGCCGGCCAGCGCCGACAGCTTCCGGTCGCTCGCGCCCGCGATGAGCGCGCCGGTTTTGACCGCCGCCATGATCAGCGCGCCGGTTTTGCGCCTGTGCATGTCCGTCAGGGCGTCGATGTTCGGGGCTGCTCGGTCCGTCCGAATGTCCAGCGCCTGCCCTCCCACCATGCCCGCGGCGCCCGCGGCCTGAGCGATTTCCTGAATGACGGCGAGCCGCCGCTCCGCCGCCAGGCGAACTTTTTCCGCCCGTGAAAGCAGCGCGAAGGCTTCCGTCAGGAGCGCGTCGCCCGCGAGGATCGCCGTCGCCTCGCCGAACACTGTGTGGCTGGTGGGCTTGCCGCGGCGGAAGTCGTCGTTGTCCATCGACGGCAGATCGTCATGGATCAGGGAATAGGTATGGATCAGCTCCAGGGCGCAGGCGACCGGCATCACCGGCGCCAGGTCGCCGCCGCACGCTTCCGCCGAGGCCAGGCAGAGAATCGGCCGAATCCTTTTGCCGCCGGCGAAAACACTGTAGTGCATGGCGGCGTGCAGTTCCCGGGGCTCGTTGTCCTTGCCCGGAAGATAGCGTTCCAGCGCCTCTTCCACAATCTTGCACCGGTCTTTCAAATAGGCCTCAAGGAAATCCTCATGCTTCATCTTCTTGTCCGTCCTGAAACGTTTTAGTTTGCAGGGAGTTTTCTTTTTCCAGCAACTGCTCCACGCGGCGCTGGGTTTCGTCGAGTTTTGCCGAGCAGAAGCGAATCAGGCGGATGCCTTCTTCAAAGGATTTCAACGCCGCGTCCAGCGGCAGGTCGCCCGCCTCCATCTCCCGAACGATGTTTTCCAGCTTGTCCAGCGCTTCTTCAAATTTTTCTTTCGCCATTTCTTATACTCCTGCAAATTTATGGAACGGAGCCATTTGATAGGATCGGTTTCCTGCTGTTCGCGCTATCCACCCTCCGCTATGAGCCATGAACTATTTGTATTCCCCCTGAAGGGTTTCCACCCGAGCCTCGATGCTTCCCCGGGCCAGTTCAATGCCGAGCCGGTTTCCGGGCGTCAAATGCTGAGCGTCGCGGACGATTTCTCCGTCCGGCAGGCGCCGCGTGATGCTGTACCCCCGCTGGAGCACGGCCAGCGGATTCAGGGAGGACAGCAGCGAGGCGTTTTTCTGCAGCCTGGTCCGGCGCTCCCGCAGAAGATGGTTCCAGCCGCCCACCAGATCTTTTTCCAGGCCGGAAAGGAGCAGGCTTTTTTCGCGAATCCGCAGCCGGGGATCAACGCCGCGCAGGCGGACTTCCAGCGGCTTCAGGCGGCCGGCGACCGCCTCCGTTTGATGCATCAGGGCGCGCTTCAGCCGTTCGCGCAGGTCGTCCACGTGAATGGCGTAATCGGCCAGAAAGCGGCGCGGGTCCCTGAACCGGGCGGTAAGCGAAGAGAGGCGATCTCCTTGCAAGGCCAGGCGGCGGTTTTGCGCGGCCAGGAGCCGCCGGTACAGGTCGTGCAGATTTTCCTGAAGTTCGATTTTCCGGGGGACGACCAGCTCCGCGGCCGCGGAAGGCGTGGGCGCCCGCAGGTCCGCCACGAAGTCGCAAATGGTAAAATCCGTTTCATGACCGACGGCCGAGACGACCGGAATCGTTGAACGGCGGATTTCACGGGCCAGCGCCTCGTCGTTGAAAGGGGCAAGGTCCTCCAGAGAACCGCCGCCCCGCGCGATGATGATCACGTCCACTTCCCCCCAGGCTTGAAGACGGCGCAGGGCCGTGATGATTTCGCCCGTCGCCTGGGCGCCCTGCACGCGGGCCGGCGCGATCAAAATGTCTACGGAGGGGAAACGACGGCGCGTGATGTTTAATATGTCGCGGATGACCGCGCCCGTGGGCGATGTGATCACGCCGATGTGCCGGGGAAGAAAGGGCAGGGGCTTTTTGCGCGACGCATCGAACAGTCCTTCAGCGGCCAGCCGGGCCTTGAGCTGCTCAAAGGCTTTTTGCAGGGCGCCTACGCCCTGCGGCTCCACGGACTCTACGATCAGCTGATATTCACCGCGCGGAACATAGGCGGAAAGCCGCGCCCGGCAAAGGATTTTCAAGCCGTCTTCCAGATCGAACTTCACCGCCCGGACGCCGTAGGGGCGGAAATAAACCGCCCGGATCTGGCTTTTATCGTCTTTGAGCGTGAAATAGACATGCCCGGACTGGGGACGGCGCAGATTGGAAACTTCCCCTTCCACCCAGAGGGTTCCGAAGGTTTCCTCCAGGAAGGCTTTAATATTATCATTTAGTTGTGAAACCGTCAGAATGTCTTTCATCCGCTCCATCCTGCTTTGTGAACTACCAGATAATGACGGGTATGACAAGTTTCAATTCCGCCCAAACGCCCGCGGCTTTCGGTCCGCCGCGGCCCTTTTTGCACCCTTGGTACGGGCGAGCAAATTCCGTTTGCCCGGCCTCAAGGCCTGTGTTAAGCATTTTTTCAAGGGGAGGAACATCATGTCCGAAAACTATGATCTGATTGTCATCGGCGGAGGGCCGGGAGGGCTCACGGCGGCTCAGACGGCGGCAGCCGAAAAAAGACGGGTGCTCATCATCGAAAAAGGCGGCTGGGGCGGGACCTGCACGCACCGCGGCTGTATTCCCACCAAGGCGATGCTCGCCTGCAGCCGGTTTTACGCGGATTTGAAAAAGCTCAGGCGCGTCGGCGTGAACATCTCCGGCGCGGCCGTCGATTTTGCCGCCATGAAAAAGCACCGGGATCAGATGGTCCGGATCGCGGCCCTGGGGGCGCAAAAAATGATCGCCGGCCCGCAGGTAGAAAGCAAAACCGGCCTCGGAGAAATTCTTTCGCCCCGGGAAGTGCGCTGCACGGGTGAAGGCGGCGTCCAGCAGTTTTTGAAAACGGAGAAAATTCTGATCGCCTGGGGATCGAAGCCGCAGATTCTGCCGGGCCTTCGAACGTCGGAGCGCATTCGGACGTCCGATGACATTCTCGAACTGGCGGAATTGCCGCCGAGCATCCTCATTGTCGGCGGCAGTTTTATCGGCGTTGAGTACGCCACGCTGTTTGCCGAACTGGGCGTCCGGGTGACGCTGGTGGAGCTGCTGGACCGCATTTTGCCCCGGGAGGACGAAGAAGCGGCGGAGCTGCTGAGTCAGGAACTGGCGCGCCTGGGGGTTGTTCTTCACACCTCGACCCGCCTCGTTCGCCTGGAAGAATCGGCCGAAGGCGTCGAACTGTCGGCCCGGAAAAACAATGAAGACCTGGCAATACAGGCCTCGTTTGCCCTGCTGTGCACGGGCCGTGTGCCGGTTTTGCACGCAGATCAGCTCGACTCACTGGGGGTGGACTACACGAACGCGGGAATCCGTGTGGACGAAAGAATGATGACCAGCGTCGAGGGAGTTTACGCGGCGGGCGATGTCACCGGCGGTATGATGCTGGCGCACCGGGCGTCCCTGCAGGCCAAAGTCGCCGTCGAAAGCATGTTCGGCGGAAGCGCTCGCCGATACGATGAAGACCTCATTCCATCCGTGGTGTACAGCCATCCGCAGATTGCGCGCGTGGGGCTGACCGAGCGGCGCGCCCTGGACGAAGGCCTGGAGATCAGTGTGGTCCGGTCCGACTACAGCGCCAATCTGATGGCCCGCGCGGAGCTGATGGGGCAGGGGTTTGTCAAAATAATTTTCCACCAGGAGGTCATCGCGGGCGCGGTGGCGGCCGGCGACCACGCGGCGGAGCTTCTGTCCCCGCTTGCGCTTGCCGTATCCGGGAAATGGACGAGAAGGCAATTCAGGTCTTGGGTGCTTCCGCACCCGACGCTCGGCGAAGTTTTCGCGCCGCTGGCGGACTGAACGACAGGGAGGACAGGATGAAAATCATTCATTACGCATCGGCGCCGCCGGTGCACGTTGACAACGATCAGGCCAAAGGAATCGACGCCCGCGTCGTCGTCGGCAAAGACGACGGAGCAGACCATTTTTGCATGCGAATCTTTGAGATTGCGCCGGAAGGATATTCACCCAGGCATGCGCATGCCTGGGAGCATGAGCTCTTCATCCATTCCGGCGAAGGGGAAGCTTACGACGGAAAGACGTGGCGTCCGATTCGCCCGGGGACCGTGTTGTTTGTCGCGCCCGGGGAGGAGCACCAGGTCCGCAACACGGGAGGGGAGAAGCTGATTTTTGCCTGCCTCATTCCATCGGGCGTTCCGGAGCTGTAAGTCAAAGGGCCTGTTTGCCGCCGCGGCGGCAAACAGGCCCCAAAATCCGAATCCTTTTTGCGCTGTTATTTCTTGTAGCTGTACCAGCCTTCGCCGGTCTTCTGTCCGAATTTGCCTTCGGTAACCTTTTTCACGACGCTGGGGGAGGGCAGGTCGGCCGGATTGCCGGACTCCAGGAAATGACTCATGCAGATGTCGTAGGTCAGATCGATTCCGGTCAGGTCGTTGAGGCGGAACGGACCCATCGGATGGCCGGCTCCGTAAACGCAGGCCTTGTCGATGTCTTCGAAAGAGGCCACGCCCATCTCCAGCATCCACAGGGCTTCCCGCTGAATGACCGCGAAAATCCGGTTCAGGACAAAGCCGTCCACTTCCTTCTTGATATGGATGGGAATTTTGTCGATCTTCAGGCAGAAGTCCATCATGCACTGCGCCGTTTCGTCGGAAACATGCGGCCCCTGCACGACCTCGACCAGTTTCATGACCAGTGCCGGGTTGAAAAAGTGAAGATTGCAAACCTGGGATGGGCGTTTGGTGGAATCGGCGATCCGGGAGCTCACGATGAAGGAGCTGTTGGTCGCCAGGATTGCCGCGGGCGGAGCATACTTGTCCAGGTCGGCGAAAACTTTGCGCTTCAGATCGATTCTTTCCAGCACGGCCTCGATGACGATGTCCGCGTCTTTGGCGGCTTCTTTCAGGTCGCCCGTAAACGAAATCAGGCTGCGGGCCTTTTTAGCCGCTTCTTCCGTCATTTTTCCCTTCTGCACGCGGCCCGGCAGGTAGCCTTCGACAAACTTCTGGGCCTTTTCGAGAACGGCCGGCACGACATCCGTGCTGACGGTCTTAAAACCGGAAAGAGCGCACTGGAGAGCAATCTGATGCCCCATGTTGCCCGCGCCGACGACGCATACATTCTTTACATCCTGGATTTTCATTTTTGTTCCTCCTTATGTTTTTAACGGATTGGTTGATGTTCTTCGCTACGAAGAAAACGGTTGCCGCGAGGCGTTCCTGTACAGCGATCGTTCGTTGTATCAATTATTTTGACGGGGTCATTTTGTCAAGTAATATTTTCAATTTACATTGACAGAAAGAAGCGTTCTGTTGTAAGGAGCTTTCAATTCAGTGAAAGGACCCCGATGCCATCCATGACCAGAAAAACCGTTGCAGGCAAGGAGGAAACGCCGAGAAAAAGCAGCGCTCTGTTTCTCAAGAGACAATCGCAGATCATCAAAAAAGCCACGAAGCTTTTCATGAAGCAGGGCTACGCGCAGACGTCCATGCGCGAAATTTCCAAGGCCACGGGCATTGACATCCGGAATTTGTACTATTTTATCCGAAGCAAGGAGGAGATTCTTTTTCTGGTCATCGAGATGATCCACCGCCGTGAGCTCGAGCTTTTCGAAAAACAGGGATTCACGAGCATCGATGATCCCGTCCTGCAGTTGAGGACCGTTATTCGCGAGTTCATCGACACCGGTTATGGATTCGGGCAGGAAATCCTTCTTTTATACCGGGAGTCGAAGTCCCTTCCCAATCGTCTGCTCAAGGTGATTCTTTCCCGGGAAAGCCAGGTGGTTGACCGAATCGAAGAAATCCTGCTAAGAGGCCGGGAGAAAAAAGTGTTTCAGTTTGAGGATGCGTCCTTTACCGCCAACATGATGGTGTACGAATTGTCTCTCCATGCGTTGCGCAACTGGAACATGAAGCAATATTCCAAGGAGGAACTGACCGATCTGCTTGAAAAGCATATGATCAAAGCGGTGACGGCGTAACGCCGGCCCCGCGGGGGGTAAAAAAGCCGGGAGTCGCCTCCCGGCTTTTTTTATTCTGAGACTGGTTTGGGCTTGGTTCTAGACCAGAAATTTCTTGGCCATGCCTGCCATAATGTCTTCCGCCTCTTTCGCGACGGACTTTACCATGTCTTCAACCTTGGGCATGTCATTGATGCGCTGCGCGCATTCGCCGGCGGCCATCATGGCTTTGGCCTTGTCATCTTCATAGACGGCCTTGATGGATTCGTTTTCAAACTCAATGAGCGAGTTGTCTTCCATGGTCATATAGCTGTCCGGCGTGCCGAGGAACACCCCGGGTGACTTTTTCAGCGTATTGACCGCGTGCTCTTCACTGCGGGCGTTTCTCAGCCAGCGTGCCGGCCCGACATACCCCCGGGCAACCAGCGTGCCGCGGTCCTGAGCGTCCACAACCGACTGTTTCCAGAGACGGGGGAAATCGCTTTCCTGGGTGGCAAGGAATCGGGTTCCCATCAGTACGCCGTCACAGCCCATGGCCAGCGCGGCTGCCAAGGTTTTGCCGTCGGAGACGCCGCCGCCTCCCACCACGAGGGTTTTTTCATCGGATACTGCTTCCACCACACCGGGGAACAGAACCATAGAATGAAGCGGTTCCCAGTGCGTATGAAATCCGCCTTCATGGCCCGAAGCGACAATCACGTCCACGCCCGCTTTCTTGCAGCGCAGCGCGGCCCGCACGGACGGAATAATATGAATCCAGATAAATCCTGCGCCCTTGATCATGTCTCCCCAGCCCACCGGATCGCCGGCGGAGGTATAAATGACTTTCAGCGTATTTTTCATGTCGGGATTTTCCTGCCGGGCCTTGATGGCCGTTTCGATCATGATTTTCGAGTATTCTTTCAGTTCGGCGGAGACCATCACATTCGGACCAAAAACACCGCCTTTGTCCTTGACCAGGCGATGGGTGCGCTTCAACACCGTATCCAGAACCTTGCCCATATCGTCGTCCGGATTGGCTTCACCGGTCTCGCAAAATGCGTTGTAAATCACGGGTTGATCATTTTTGTTGAAGAGGCCGCTGGTGGAAAGCAGTCCCAGGCAACCGGCATTGGCCGCAGCGACACAGAGGTTGTTGTTGGAAAAAGGCCCCATGCCCGCCTGAATGATGGGATACTGGATGCCGAGTAATTCAGTTAATCTGGTTTTGATCATAAAATATCTCCTCTTTTTAAGTTTTTTTGTTCATTTTCTGTAAAATGCTATGCGCCGATTGCAATTTTTACAACGAACGTTGATTGTTGCCCTTAATGGGAGATGCTGTTTTTGTCAAGGTCTTTTTCAAGCGTTGCCCCCGCCGACCGCGGCTCCCGACGAACGGCGGTGGCAACCTATTGTTTTTAAAAACAAAAAGGAAACTTCGCCGGCCATGCCTTCAAGTCCTAAAATAATGCTTGACAGAGCCCCGGCATCCATTTAATACAACCAACGCTCGTTGTATGTAAGCAAAACACACGAAAGGAGACATTCGATGACCCTGAAGACAAAAAAAATCACCGTACCCAGGGGAACCTTCAATGTCCGGGACCGCGAAAACACGGACGGACGGCCCGTCGTTCTGCTGCACGGGTGGCCGGAAAGCTCTTATTGTTGGGAGGGCGTGGCGGAATTTCTGGACCCGAATCTGCGCGTGATCGCTCCGGACTTACGGGGCCTGGGTGACAGCGAACGCACCCTGGACGTCAAAGCCTATCAGAAGGTGGAGCTGGCCAAAGATGTGATCGAAATCATCGACGCGCTGGGCATTCAGGACTTCTTCCTGGTTGGCCATGACTGGGGCGGCATCGTAGCCCAGGAACTGGCCTTTCTGATTCCCGACCGTGTCAAAAAATTTGTGATTCTGAACATCCCCATCCTCACGAACGTCAAAGGCGCCGAGGAAGTGACCAAAGCCATGATCGCCATGAGATACCTTCCCTACTGGTATCAATACTTTCAAATGATGCCGGGCTTGCCCGAGGCCATGATTCCTGGCAAGGAACGCGAGTGGGTCAGCTTTTTCTTCGGGAAAAAAGGCAGAGACGGCTCCATTCCCCGGGAGGCCATCGACGAATATGTCCGCTGCTACAGCATTGAAAATACGCCGGCCACCGCAGCCTCCTATTACCGCTCCATGGCCCTCGACGCTCCCCGCTGGGCCGGCCTGGCCGGCAAAAGATTTTCCATGCCTTCGCTCTATATTTACGGCAATGAAGACTCCGTCATTATTCCGGCTAACATCACCCATCTGGAAGACTGCTTTGATTCGATCCGGGTCGAGCAAATCAAAGCGGCCCATTTTCTTCAGGAGGAAAAACCCCGGGAAGTGGCCGAGCTGATGAACCGCTTTTTCAAATGATTCGCAAAACCGGGAAGGCGGGTAGTTCATTTTTTTGGAAGGAGAAAACATCATGTCCGGCATCGAACCCAACAAAGATCAGTTTCGGGCCCTGGCCGACAGTCCCAACCAGGAGCCGTTTGTCATGCTCAATCTGCTGAAGTTTAAAAAGGAAGGCGGCCGGGAGGCCTACTTTCGCTACATTAGGGAATCCGGACCGTTCGTCGAGGCCGTCGGCGCCAAAGTGGTTTACTTCGGAAAACCGAAAGAACTGCTCCAGGGAAGCGAGGACTGGGATCTGCTGATGCTGGTCTCGTACCCGTCGCGCAAAGCGTTTCTGACCATGGCCAACAATCCCGAGTATCTGAAGGTGCATGAATTCCGGGCGGAAGGCGTGGAGCGGGCCGTGCTCTACGCGACGGATCCGGTGAAATTCAAGGAAATCCTGTCGGCGTAGCGGCAGGCTTTGCAACCCAAACCGTGCGGTTGGAAATTCGCCGCGTGAAGGGCCGGCTATGCCGGGACGATGATCCGGATCTGCATATCCCCTTGTGAGCAAGGATCACGGGAGGAAGCGGAAAAATTGATGGGACATTTACGGATGCCCTGAATTTTCGCGGGCGCCGTACGCATATTACAGACAGAGGTGAAATTATGACAAGAGAAGTAAGCGTGGATACCGTGTATGACCATCCGAACAATTTAGTCGATTTATTCGAACAGAGCGTTGGCAAATATCCAAACAACCGGCTCTTCGGCACCAAGAACCCGGCCTCCGGGCAGTATGAATGGGTGACGTACAGGTCCGTGGCCGACCGGGTGGATCGTCTGCGCGGCGCCTTGAAAAAGCTTGGGCTTTCCAAGGGCGATAAAGTGGGCGTGATTCTTCACAACTGTACGGAATGGTTTGTCTGCGAACAGGCGGTCCACGGCCTGGGAGGCGCGCTGGTTCCCATGTATCTGCAGGAACTGCCGAAAGTGATCGAGTACATCGTCCGCGATGCCGGCGTAAAATTCCTTTTTGCCGCGCACGCCGGCGTCTATGAAAACGTCAAAGAGTTCAAAAACAGCATTCCGACGCTTCAAGAGATCTTCGTCGTTTTCGGCGAGGGAAATAATTCGCTGAAGGCCCTTGAAGAGATGGGCGCCGGGAATCCCGCACCGTCCATCAAACCGCACTGGTCGGACCTGGCCAACATCGTTTATACCTCGGGAACCACCGGCGATCCGAAGGGCGTGATGCTTTCCCACGGCAGTCTGACGCTGTGCGCCCGTTCCGGCGTGGACGGGTTTGGCCTGGATGAGACCATGCATGTGGTGGCCATTTTGCCCTGGGCGCACGTCTTCGGCCTGGCCGCCGATCTTCACGATTATATTTATTGCGGCGGCGGCATCGCCTTTGCCGAATCGGTGGATAAACTCATTCAGAATTTCCAGGAAGTCCAACCCACCGGGCTTTCCGTTGTTCCCCGGATCGTCAACAAGGTGTATGACACGATCATGCAGGGCGTCGCGGCCGATCCGGTCAAAAAGCAGTTTTTCGACGCGGCGGTAGCGGAAGCGGTCAAGAACCGGGACCTTCCCGAAAAAACAAAAGAATTCAAAGATTACGACGCGCTGGTCTTTTCCCAGGTCCGCAAGGTCTTCGGCGGCAATTTGAAATTCTTTGTCACCGGCAGTGCGCTGATCAAACCGGAAATCGCGCTGTTTTTCAAGGATGTCGGACAGCCGACCTTTGACGGCTACGGACTCACCGAAACGGGACCCACGGTCAGCATGAACTCCCCCAAAT
>JAQVQT010000160.1 GCA_028701435.1 Smithellaceae bacterium
ACCGCGCACGATGGCAAACGGGCAGGTGCGGATTTTAGGGTTAAAAGCAGGTGAGTACCTGGTCACCGAAGTCCAGGCTCCGCCCGGATACATCCTAGACCAGACCCCGGTCTCTTTGACCGTGCAACGCGGGGATGCAGCAACCAATGCGGCAGTACTTACCAACGCCGCCGTTACGGCCAAGACCGGTCAGTCCGGAGCGACATTCCAACGGCTGATATCTTATGGAATGATCCTTACGATCATTAGCGCAACCCTGCTTCTGATCAACGAAATCCGCCGGTTGAGAAGGCGGAACGAAAGCGAAACGGAGATTCATGAATAAACGGATCAAAACGTTAATCGGAATTATGGCGGTCATCTTTGTTTTTACGACGGCCGTGCGCGCGGACGCAAATTACGCAATCACGCTCTCAACCGGCGTCAATTATGCCGTGTTTACCCTAACCTTTACCGGGGACGTGACGGGCCTCCAACTCACGTCCCCGGAAGGGTACGTCTTTAATGAAGGGAATGCCGGCGCGGCATATAAGGTGAGCACCGGAAAAATCCAAATTGGCGTCCGGTACGCGGAGCCCGGCAAGTGGAAGATTCTCGTGTACGGGAGTCCCGACGACGGGTTCCGTATTTTAGTTGCCTCGAATTCGAGCTACGGCGATTTTGCCGAGGGTGTCCTTCCTCCGCCGACCCCGACCCCGACCGTTACGCCCACGCCGACGGTGACGCCAACCCCCACTTGCACACCAACACCCAAGCCGTCTTCCACGCCGACGGTTACCTCAAAGCCGACCCCGAGCGTCACACCAACACCCACACCCACTTCAGTGCCGACACCATCGGGGGGAACGGCAACACCGACCCCGCAAGCAACAACGCAAAGCACAATAATCACACCGCCCACATCCGATAACTCCAATATCAGCCCGACGAATGGTACAGAAGAGACGAATAATCCGAACACAGAACCGACGCTCGCAGGACCCGTTGATCCCAACGACCCATCCCATACCAACCCCGGAGAGCCGGCGGAGGAATCGACACGTCAAGAACCTCAAAAAGGGCTTGCGGGCATCCCGGTTCTTAACCTATTGGAAGACGCGGTCGAAAGCACGCCCGGGTTAACCATGCCGATCGTGGCAATCGGGTTAAGCGGAGCTCTTGTTCTCTCGTTTATTCTGAGTTACGCCATCACGCGCCACCGACAGACCAAAAAATACATTTCCCAAGAATGGTCCGAAATCAATTACGAGGAGAATGAAAAATGAAAAAACAAACGGGACATTGCATATCCGTAGTTTGTGCCATGGGAGTCGTTGCGCTCTCCTCGGTTATGGTCATGGCGGACGAAACCATACCGTCAGAAACCATTCCGGTCATTGAAGAAATAGAAAACGAGGGCGGATCCAGCGGCGGGCTTCTGCTGTTTGCGCTTTTCTTTTGCATTGCCATCGGCGCAGTGATCGGATACTTCGCGGCGATGCGCCACGCCAAAAAACTATACGTCGAAGACTATGTATATAACAACGAAGAAGAAGTGACCACTCTTGCCGCCAAAATGGCGGATAAAGTCAAGGCAAAAAAAGAAAAGGCGGAAAAAGCCAAAGCGGCTGTCGAAGAAAAAACAGAAAAACAGCAGATGGCCAAGGAAGCAGCGGAAAAGAAAAGACAAGAAGCGCAGCTTCAAAAAGAAGCCCGTATCGAAAAAAATCGCGAAATAACACTTCGAAAAAAAGAGCGCCTCGGCAAAGCTGCGTCGATCAAGCCGGAAAAAGCTGAGACGATGCGATCTCCCGAGCCCGCCCCGGCTCCCGCGCCGCTTCCGGATCTCTCCGGCCTCATCGAAGGGGAGGGTGTCGATTATGCCGGAAGAAAGTTTTATTATGACCCGAAAGATCCGACCGGCGGCGTGGATCCGTTTTATTTTGAAGGGACAGAGCGGAAATATTACGATTAGAGGACATATAACACAAATGATTGAAATACACACCAGACTGTGCTATAAAATAAGTAACGGTTCAACAACGCATTGTTTCTTGGCGCCTAAAGGAAACAATATCGGAAGGAAGGTCACGTGCCTTACGGTAACCGTCGAGTATTCTTTGAATGGGGCGGCTCGATTCCGCCTTGGTGGAGCAAAAAGAGATTTCTTTTTCGGAAGAGGTCTCTTTTCTCGTTTATTTCCCGTCGTGCTTGTAATGTCGGAACATCCGACATATAATGAAGGCATAGAAGCCCGGAAAATGAAAAGGAGAGACACGGCGTTGAACACCCAGCCCATCCGAAAACTGACGGAAGAAGAGACAAAAATGGTACAGGAAAACATGGACCTGATTATTCGCATGTCGCAAAAGGAGCATGCGGGTAAAAGAGGGGACTATCGCCAGGATCTGGCGTTGACGCTTTGCGCTGCGGCACAGGCTTACCGACCGGGTGAGGGTGCTTCGTTTCGGACATACGTTTCGACGTGTCTTAAGAACAAGACCGGCGATTACAAAAAAAGAGAATACGAACGAGAGTACGCAGAAGCGCTTGAATTCTGTGACGAGATCGAGCCGCTTCTTAAAGGCCTTGAGGACGAAGAAACAAAAATGGAGCGGGAGGCGTCTTGGACGGCACTCGAAACGGAAGTTTGGAAACAAGCGGCCCGGTATTCGCCGCGGATCCGAAAGGGCGCACTGACCCTTTTGTGGACAGCAAAAGGATACACGCGCACACAAATCGCGGCGCGTCTTCATACCACGCCATACCAAATCACGCTTTGGAGTAAGGCCGCTAAAAAGAAATTGGCGCAAAGCCAGGAACTGCGAGCGATGTATATGGATTCAATCGGCGCGTAGACAGAAAGGAAGCAGCATATGGATTTATGGGAAGATGAACTGACGCTCCAAAAGGCCGCAAGGGAGTTTATCGGGCTTTATATCGTAACTCCGACCGCGCGTGCAACCGAGCTCATCATAGCAGCACTCAACCACCAACTCGGAAAAGCAGGGGAGCAGTATGATCGGCTTGTTCAAAACACCATCCGGAAGACTGAAGAAGCCATCCACAAAAAAGACGAACTGTACCGGTTACGCCCCGGTACATACAAAAGCAAAAATCCGCCCGACTATTTTATCGAATATACCTCGGCGGATGTTTCTTTAATAAAAAAAGCCGGCGTCGATTACATCATGGACAAACTGGAAAAGCAAGCGCCCACAAAAATAACGGCTAATACAGACCTGCCGCTTTTAAGTATCGAAGCATTATGGCTATTGGATCGTACCGAAGGCCCCGACGTCGCTAAAGAGGTAATGGAGATGTTTTACGATGTCGTGATTCCGTACCTCAATGCACAACACTTTATTTACGGGTATATCTCGGCCAAAAAGGAGAGGGAATGAACGTTAAAAAACTTGTCCTGCGTGCTGTGGCAGTATTTGGGCTATTTACACTGATCATTCTTTTACTTAACCTGACGGCCGGCACGATCGCCAAGCCGTTTGAAGCAAAGCCTTCCGAAACCACGGAGACAAGCGTGGTATGGGGGCAGATTCCGACGGCCGAAGAATCGGAAATCGCGCGCATCGATGCGGGGGCGGAAATATTAGAAGCACACTTCATCAATGTCGGAAATGCCGACGCAACCCTTCTTATGTTTTCAGACGGGAAACGAGTCCTGATCGATAGCGGATACTATGAGACCGCAGACGTACTATTGAACTATTTGCGCGTACAAGGCATAACGCACCTCGATGCGTTGATTCTTACTCATGCGCACTCGGATCACTGCGGTGCCATGCCGGAGATCATGGAAAATGTCGAAATCGGAACCTTCTACATGCCGTCCTGTCCGGAAGAATTGATTCCAAGCGACACCTCCTACGATATCCTTTTAGAAGTCCTGGACGAAAATAACATCATCCCCGTTGACCCCGATCCGGGCGAAGTGATTTTAAGCGGCGCGGACTACTATATTGAGGTTTTATCGGACGACAATAAAGACTATGAGGATCTAAACGACTATTCGATTATCCTGCGCGTGAACGTAAAAAACATCTCGATGCTTTTAATGGGTGACGTGGAGGCCGCAGCAGAAGAAGACCTTCTTTCGTCCGGATACGAGATCCGAAGCGACATTTTACGCGTATCGCATCACGGATCCGGCTCATCCAGCACGGATGCGTTTTTGAAAAAGGTTTTGCCCAAGACGGCAATCATCAGCTGCAACGAAGAAAATAACGAATACGGACATCCACATAAAAGCGCGCTCGATCGGCTGAACGAGTATGGCATCAAGGTATACCGAACCGATAAGGATGGAACCGTCATTATAAGGACAGACGGGGAGATATATGAGGTCATAACCGAGAGGGAATAACGATCGATGGCCATCTACACCATCCCGTATGCGTGCGGGCACGGAACATTTGATGTCGAGCTTTTGGGCGATATGCGCCTGAGAGAAAAAAGGCTTGTTAAACTCAGCGAGAAACGCTGCCCGAACTGCATTAAAAAAAGGGTTCGCGTTCCTAAGTCGATGCGCGAAACCGCTCCGTTTCGCATGATTGTGACGATCCCGCGTATACCGGTCGGGGCGGAGCCGTATATGATGATTACTATCGGCAGC
>JAQVQT010000161.1 GCA_028701435.1 Smithellaceae bacterium
TGGATCTGCTGCAGGCTGCTGAAAGATCACCCGTCCGTTTCGTCTTTCGTTGTGTTGATTTCTCCTCCCCTGAAATACTTTGAGTTCGACTGGACGGGTCTGGAAAACGCTGTGGAATTGATGATCTGCGGGGATCAGGATATGTTTTGCGACGCGGAGGATCTTCGAAAGAAAGCTGAATTGATTTTTTCAAAATGGACAATTCTTCCGGGGGTCGACCATTTTTATTTTGGGCAGGAAGCCCGATTGGCTGAGCGTTTGAGGCAATATATTTGTGAAAAAAAAGCTTGATTTTAAAAAAAATGGTGTTATGTTCGGGTCCAACGCACCGGTTTTATAACCGGTTTCGCAAGTGTTGGAAGGTTCGGGTTGGTAAATAAGTAGTGCAGAGATCGATTTACAAAAATAGAAAATAACCGCAAAGAGTTCTTGTTGCAAAAAGAATTCTTGCGGTTTTTTTAGTTTCTGACGGAATCAACCGGAAGAAGCAAATATTTGAAAGGGGAGGGATTAGCAGTGGCAGAAGGCAAAGTGAAGTGGTTTAATGAGAAGAAGGGTTTTGGCTTCATTGAAAATGATGAAGGTGGGGATGTTTTCGTACATTACAGCGCCATTCAGGGAACGGGCTTTAAGACGCTCTATGAAGGACAGAGAATTCGTTTTGACATCGAGCAGGGGAACAAAGGCCCCAGCGCGGCAAACGTTCAGCCACTCTAGTCGCTGAAAAAGATGAACAAAAAAATGCCCCGTCATGCGGGGCATTTTTTTTGATGAGCACTCATGAACAAAAATCTGATCGTCATCCTGGGACCGACGGCATCCGGCAAAACAGCAATGGCCGCAAGGCTGGCCGTGGAGCTTGAGGGAGAAATCATTTCCGCGGATTCGCGTCAGGTGTACCGGGGGATGGACATCGGAACGGGTAAGGATCTGGAAGAGTTCCGGATCGACGGCCGTGTCATACCCTGCCATCTGATCGACATCCTGAACCCGGATCAGGAGTTTAATGTTTTTGAGTTTCAAAAGCGGTTTTATGAAATTTTTTCCGCGCTTCGGGAAAAACAGGTTCTTCCCCTTCTGGTCGGCGGCACGGGCCTGTACCTCGAATCCGTTCTGACCCGATACTTCATGCCGAATGCCGAAACGGACGAGCGCATGAGGGAAGAGCTGGCGGGGCTGACGATGGAAGAGCTTCAGGATATTCTGCTGGCCATGAAGCCCCAACTGCACAATCAAACGGATCTTCACAACCGGGAGCGGCTGATCCGGAAAATAGAAATCGAAAAAGCCAGGCAAAACTCCTCAAACCATTCAGACCCGTTCCCGCAAATCCATGCCGGAGTCTTCGGTATTTTTTGGGAGCGGGCCGAGCTGAAAAAAAGAATCTCAACCAGACTGCGCCAGAGGCTGGCCGAGGGGATGATTGAAGAAGTTTCCCGTCTACACGATGAGGGTGTGTCCTGGGAAAGGCTGGAGCGCTTTGGACTGGAATACCGGTTTATCGCCCGGTATCTGCAGAAGAAGATGACCCGGGAGGAGATGGCGGCAGGGCTTCAGACCGCCATCGGACAGTTTGCCAAGCGTCAGATGACGTGGTTTCGGCGCATGGAAAAAAAGGGCGTCTCCATCGAGTGGATTCCCGGCGGCGATTATTCGGCGCTGCACAGCCGCGTCCTGCAAATGCTGTCGCGAGATGTTCTGCCGTGAAAAAAGATTCATTGTTACATGACTATCTGAACCGGTACGCGGCAGGCCTGCCATGGCAACTGCAGGCGGCGGATTCCGGCTGTGTCGAACAGGTTGTCGTGATTCCGGCTTATGCGGAAAGAGACAACCTTTTTTCCACGCTGGCATCCGTCGCAGCCAATCCTGAGGCGATGCTGGAAAAAACAATGGTGCTGTGCGTAATCAACAACAAGGCTGACGCGCCCGATGAAGACAAGGAAAATAACGCACAGACGCTGGCGATGTTAAACGCGCTGGTCAAACGGCGTCAATATGGCATTTGGAAAGCGGACGGAAAGGTCGGGGAAGGATGGCAGACCGTCGCCGCGAGTCCGCTCAGGCTGGGGTTTATCGATGCGTCTTCTCCCGGACTGGAAATTCCCGACCGCACGGGCGGCGTCGGGATGGCGCGGAAGATCGGCATGGACGCGGCGCTTGGCCTGCTTTCGAGTTCTAAAAAGAAGCCCCGCTTGATCCTGAGCCTCGACGCGGACACGCTGGTGAGGCCGGATTATCTGTCGGGCGTCCGTGGCGCGTTTGCTTCCGGCCGGTCGCAGGCCGGCATGGTGGACTACGAACATCAAATGCCCGTGGACAGGGTGCGGCAGGCGGCCATTTGCCGCTATGAGATCTTTCTGCGCTACTGGGTTCTGGGCCTGCAATTTGCCCAATCGCCCTATGCGTTTCATTCCATCGGCTCTACAATCGTGACGACCGACGAAGGATACCTTGCCGTGCGGGGCATGAATCGCCGTGAGGCAGGCGAGGATTTTTATTTTCTGAACAAACTGGCCAAAGCCGGCCCCCTGCGAAGAATTCGCGAAACGCGCGTCTATCCTTCCGGGCGGCTTTCCGCGCGGGTCCCCTTTGGGACGGGTGCGGCGGTGGCCAAAATGGTTTCCGGAGCGCCCGAAGAATTCCTGCTGTATGATCCGCGCGTATTTGTCGTCTTGAGAGCGTGGCTCTCCCTGATGAAAGAATCCTTTGAAAAACCGGCGGACGTAATGCTTGGCGAGGCGGGAGAAATTCATGCGGGACTGGGGGAATTTCTGGCGGCACGGGGATTTTTGACGGTCCAGCCGAAAATCCGCGCCAACGTGAAGAACCGCAAAACCTATGAAAGGCAGATGCATGGCTGGTTTGACGGTTTCGAGACATTGAAGCTGATCAATTTCCTGACCCGAAATCATTATTCAAAAAAACCTCTGCCTTTCGCGGTGACGGAAATGATGAAGATGCACAACCTGAAATACCCGTGCCAATGGTCCAAAGACAGCGCGCCCGGCCTCGAAGACTGCCTGCAGATTCTGTTTTTTCTCAGGCGTTTGACCTGAACGCGGGAAAGAAAAATCCGAGGGAATCTTCCTGACAATCTCCTTGACTTTGCAAAAGAATTTCGCGTATAGCCGAACCATTAATGTCTGAAAAAATCCTGGAGGAAATTCATGAATAAAATCTTGTTGAAAAGCGCTTTGGCGATTTTTATGCTTGTGCTGGTTGTTTCGGCTTTTGCCTGCAACCAAAAAGAAGAGGCCGCAGGCACAACCGAACCTGCCGCTTCGCAAAGCACCGCTTCCGAATCTATCCTGATACCGGAAAAACCCGCCGCGGAGAAGACAGCGCCTGCGATTGCTCCCGCTCCCGCTCAGACGCTTCCGGCCGACGCGGCAGTCAGTGTGGACGGTGTTGCCCTGAAAAAGGACGCGCTGGAAAAAAGAGTACAGGCGCAGATGAAACTCCATCAGGATAAGATTCCGGCCGACCGGAAAAAAGAAGTGCGGGCCGGTTTGAAAAAACAGTTGACGGAAGATTTTGTGATGCGGACGCTTTTGGCCAACGAAGTCAAACGCAAAAAAATCGCAGCCACGGAAAAGGAAATCCAGGCGGCCATGGAACAGATCAAGGCCAATATTCCACCCGATAAAAACCTCAACGAATTTCTGAAGGAAAACAACGTATCCCGCGATGACATTGCTCTGGGCGTCCGCATTCAGAAGCTGGTGTCCATGGAAACCGGCGGAAAAATCAAGCCGACGGAAAAGGAAATCAGCAAATTTTACACGGACAATAAAAACAAGTTTACCACCGAGGAAAGTGTTCACGTCCGCCATATTCTGGTCGCCATGGACGCCAAGGACGACGAGAAGGTGAAGGCTGAAAAAAAGGCGAAGATAGAAGGGTTGCGCAAGCAGATCATGGGCGGGGCTGATTTTGCCGAAGTGGCCAAAAACCATTCCGACTGCCCCAGCAAGGAAAACGGCGGGGATCTGGGTGAAATCAAGAAAGGCCAGACCGTCAAACCTTTTGAGAACGCGGCGTTTTCGCAGGAGATCAACGCGGTCGGACCGGTGGTGAGCACGGAATTCGGCCATCACGTCATTCAGGTGCTGGGGCGCACTCCGGCCCATACCGTCGAGCTTAGCGAAGTGAAAGAGCAGATTGCCCTGTATCTGGGGCAGCAGAAGGAGGCGGAAGCCTTTTCCAAAATGATGGAGCGGCTGAAAAAAAACGCGGTCATTCAATACAACAAACTTTAAATGAGAATCAGGCAGGCGGGTCAAATCGATGACGGTCTCTGGCTTCTGGGCGCGGAGGAATCCTGCGTCTATTTGCTGGAGGGAACCAAAACCTCGGTCCTGATCAGCGCCGGCATGCCTTACATCCTTCCGGATCTGTTCCGTCAGATGGCTTCGTGGGGAATGAAGCCGGAGAAAATCGAACATGTCGTCATTCTGCACGCTCATTTCGATCATATCGGCGTGGTTCCTTATCTGAAAAGAAACCGGCCGGGCATGAAGATTTATGCGTCCGCGCGCGGCTGGGAGGTGCTGGCAAATCCCCGGGCCATTGACGT
>JAQVQT010000162.1 GCA_028701435.1 Smithellaceae bacterium
CGGTGACGTCCATGATGTTGCCGAAGACCCGGACGATTTTTCCATCCCTCCATTCCGCCTGTCCGATGGTGCGCACACGAATGGTTTCTCCCGTTGCCTTGTTAAACCGGAGTTCCAGGTCGTAGGCTTCGCCCGTTTTCAGCAGGCGCCGGAAGGCTGCGTCGATGACCGGGCGGTCTTCCGGCGCGTAAAAGTTCATCGCTTCTTCGTTGCTGATTTGGACGTTGGGGGATATGCCGTAGATCTTGTAGGTTTCCTCGGTCCACTGCCCCCGGCCGGTGGTCAGGTCAATTTCCCAGCCGCCGATTTTGCTCAGCTTCTGCGTTTCGGCAAGGAGCGTCTGTAATTTTTTCAGGGATTCTTCTTCCTGCAGGCGCCGGGTGATGTCGCGGATGATCATGCTGGTGCGGGCCTGCCCGAAGCGGTCTTCAAAAACGGCGGTCGTGATTTCCACGGGAATTTTGGCTCCGTCCTTGCGGATCATCGTCAGTTCGCCTGCAAATTTCCCCGTCCGCTCCCGCTCGTCGAGCGCCAAGGCCAGCCGGGGATCTTCCCGGTCCATGATCCCGCCGCGGCCCAGGGCGATCAGCTCCTCTTCGCTGTAACCCAGCAGGCGGCAGACGGCGGGATTGGCGGAAAGGATCCGGCCGTCGGGGGCCGTCAGCATGACCGCGTCCAGGCTTGCTTCAAATAAAAGCTTATAGCGCCCTTCGCTTTCCGAAAGCGCTGCGGCGGACTGCATCATGGAAAGATGGTCGGAAAGAATTTTACCCGCCAGCAGCGTGGCCAGGGGAAAAAGGAGGAGGATGGGAGCGGCAAGGTTTTGGAAAGTGCTCCAAAACAGACTTCCCGGCAGCGTAAACATCAAAGCCGCCACGGTCGCGTGGACGACGAGTCCCATAACGTAGAGAAGCTTTGCGGAAGGCGGGTGCAGCGAGGATTTGTTTCTGTAAAAAAAAATCAGTCCTATGGCGGTGGAAGAAAGGGATGTCAGAATTCCCATGATCAGCCCCACGCCGCCGATGCTGATGCGGCAGGCCAGCGCCATGACGCACGAGACGGCGGCAGCCAGAGGGCCGAAAAATAAGGCGCAAAGGCTCAGCATGACCGAACGGCCGTCGAAGATCAGTCCCGGTCCCAGGATCAACGGGCGCAGCATGCCCAGAACGGTCACGGCGCCGAACAGCGCGCCCTGCAGGAGCTGGCCGGGCCTGGTTTCCCGCGGCCAGCGTTTGTCAATAAAGCCGGACACAACGCTCAGAGCCACCAGAAGTGACAGATTAAATATTAAATCCAGGTAAACCATTTAAAACCTCGTCACTCGTTGCTCGTCGCTTTCTTCTCCAACTCCTCAATCCTGGCCTTGAGCTCCCGCATTCTCAATTCGCGGTCAACAAAGACGCGGTTGATGCGCTCCAGTTCGGCAGTTTTGGTCAGCAAATCCTCCGTCCGCTCGGCGACGCGCTTTTCCAATTCCAAATTCATTTTTTTGACTTCTTCTTCCGCTTTGTTGCGCCGCAGGGCTTCCACCAGGGAAACCGCCAGTTGTTCGAGGTCTTCCCTTTGTTCGCCCGTATAGCCGTCGGCGCGGTTGGCCAGCGCGATCATTCCGATGGTCTTTCCCTCGTCTTTGAGCGGCGCCCCCAGAAAAGACGTCAGCGGCGGATGCCCCTCCGGAACTCCCACGCGCTCCGGGAAAGCTCCCGGGTCGTTGATGATCAGAGACTGCTCCCTGAGGATGACCTGTCCCCACACGCCCCGAATGATCATGTTTTGGAGAGAAGCGGTCGCCTCCTTCTGAGGCATGGCGCAGGCGCTCCAGCCCGTGTCGCTGACGGCGAACGTGTTGAAAAGCCCGTCGGGGTTCACTTCGCCGATAAATCCGAACTCGCTGTCCGTGATGCTCAGGGCGGCGGCAAGGCAGGTTTGGGCGGCCGCTTCGCGATTCTGGGATTTCAGCGTTTCGGCAAAAAGCCGGTTGATGGCGGAAAGCAGGCGCGTCTGCCTTGAAATTTTATCCGCCGCGAGTTTGCGCGCGGTCACGTCGTCAAAAACGGAAACCACCTCACCGGAAGGGAGTTTAAAAACGTAATTGTCCGCCCAGAAGGCCTGTTTGTCGTCCTGATAAAGAAAGGTGGGATACTCCTCCGGTTCTCCCGTCCGCCAGACATTTTGAAAAGTGGTTAAGAGCGTATGATTTGCCAGCCCCGGATAGATGTCCCGAATGCTTTTGCCTTTGAAGTTCTGATCCACCTTTGTGATTCGGCGGGCGGCGTCGTTGAGCTCCAGGATTTCAAAATCTTTTCCCCCGTCGATGACTTGATAGATGACCACACCGCCTTTGAACTGGTTGAAAAGCTCTCTGAAACGCGACCGGCCGGCCGAAATTTCCTTTTCCGCCTGCAGGTTTTCCAGAGCGGACTGGATCATGGTTCGTTTGCGGATATACAATAACAGCAGGATCACGCATAAGAAAAGCAGAATGGAAATAGTAATCATCTGAACCATGTGGGGCCATAACGGCGACCAGATGGAACGTTGGTCGCGCCCGACGAAAACATGCAGGCCGGTATCGGGAAGTATTGTGTGCGAAATATGGTATGTTTCCCCCCGTTCAGCCGGGTTAGCAACGGAAAAGGTGGAAGGCGCCGCGGCCGTCGTTTTTTTTACTGCGTCAAATAACGGGTACCGGGCCAGCGCTTTTGTGTAGGCGTATCGGCTGCTGTAAATAAGCGTGCCGTTGCGGTCCGTGACGGAAATCGACAGACCTTCCTCCAGCGGCGCTTGTTGGAGAATCTTGCCGACCTCGACGGCCCGCTGGGTATTGAGCAGGATGCCGATGATTGCGCCCTTCTCGTCAAAAATCGGAACGGCGATATGGATGGCCGTGTCTTTTTCCGCCGTGACTCGCTGCACCGCATCGGCAATGTAAGGCTTCTTCTCCCGGCTGACGCCCCGGTGCCAGTCGCGCCAGGCGAAGTTTTTCCCCAAAACGTCCGGTCGGTCAGGCAGACTGATCCAGATGGTGCCCTTGCGGTCCGCAATCAGCAGGCTGTCCATTCCGGAGCCGATCCGGCTCAAGCTGGTCAAGTGCTGTTTGGCCGCCAAAACATCTTTGCGCCGGACGGCTTCCAAGAGAAGGGGGCGGCTGGCGTAGGATTCCATGGTGGATCGGATGTCGTTGAGATAGGCTTCTACGATCAAGGAAAGTAACTTTGCGGATTTCCGGTCCTCCCTGAAGGCTTGTTCCTTGGTATCCCGGTAATGGCCATGGATGAGAAAAAAAGAAGCCATGGAGATGATGAGGAAAAAGATCAGGGAGAGCCAGACAACATTCGAGCGTTTGGCCAGCCAGGCAAGGGATTCGGGTTGATGGCTCTCTTCCGGGGTCATGAGGCGCCTTATGGTCCTGTGATCGGGCCGGCAAGATGGCCGGCCCTTTTACGTCCGGTTGTAAAGAAACCTTTTTCTGAACAGATCGATTCGGCGCATTATGAAAACAACACCTCCCATTGTCAAGAGGTAAAAAGGGTTTTTTATGCGTATGGAAAATTCTGCTCAGTTCTGTTATTCTTCCCGGAAATCATTTCCAATCTTTTAAGGTGAGAAAAACATGCCGCAGGAAGATCTGAGCAAACTGAAAATCGATTCATCGGCCAAGAAAAGCGTGGCGGGAGGCCGTAAAAAGAAGCCTTTTCTCATTGCCGGCGTTCTGGTTTTACTGGTTGCCGGCTTTGTCCTTTATCGCCTGGGCGTGATTGCGCCTTCGGCCACGGTGGATGTGACCACCGTTTCGATGATTTACCCGGCCCAGTCCCTGTCCGTCCTGAATGCCAGCGGTTATATCGTTGCCCAGCGCAAGGCGGCGGTGGCGTCCAAGGTGACCGGCCGCCTGACCCAATTGCTGGTGGAAGAGGGCAGCCGCGTCCGCAAAGGGCAGATTCTGGCCCGCATGGAGAGCGGCGACGTCGCCGCGATGAAGGAACAGGTGACGGCCAACCTGGCCAATGCCCGGGCCATGCTCAAACAGGCGGCGGTGGAGCGCGATCACGCCGCGCAGGAGAATGCCCGCTATCAAAAGCTGATCGCCGGCGGCTATGTGGCTCAGTCGGATTACGATATGATTCATACCCGGTATCTGCGGTCGCTGGAAGCGGTGAAAGCCGCTCAGGCCGCCGTGGAATCGGCCGGTGCCGCGCTCAGCCACGCGGAGGTCAATCTGGACTATACGCTCATCCGGGCGCCGTTTGACGGCGTCGTGCTGACCAAGAACGCCGACGTAGGCGACATTGTGACGCCGCTTTCCGCCTCGGCCACCTCGAAGGCCGCCGTGGTAACGCTGGCCGACATGGATTCTCTTCAGGTCGAGGTGGATGTGTCCGAAACCAGCATCACGCTGATTCAGGTCGGTCAGCCCTGCGACATCCAGCTCGACGCGCTGGCCGAGCGCCGGTTCCGCGGCGGGGTGCACGCCATCGTGCCGACGGTGGACCGCTCCAAGGCGACGGTTCTGGTGAAAGTGCGCTTCCACGACAAAGATCCCCGAATGCTGCCGGACATGAGCGCGAAAGTAT
>JAQVQT010000019.1:0-12564 GCA_028701435.1 Smithellaceae bacterium
ATTGCGCGGTTTGGCAAAGCCCATCCAGATTTTTCCATCCTGTCCGCGCATCAGGTTGTCGGGAAAGCCGGGAAGATTGTCGAAAACAATTTTAGCCTGATCGCCCGGCCGGGCAATGTCCAGTTCCTGCGCGTGTACGGAAACTTTCCAGAGCCGGTATTTTCCCGTTTCGCTCACAAAAAGGTTTTGCTCGTCCCGGCTGAGGGCCAGACCGTTGGCGAAACAGAATCCACCGGCGACGACGCGGGTGGATTTTTGCGCCGGATCGTAGGCGAGGACGCGTCCGGTGGAGGACATTTCCATGATGTCCAGAATACTGGCTTCAAACGGTCCGCCCCATTCTGCGGGGGAAAAGCGCCTCGAGGCGTCGCTTAAGTAAATCATGCCGGACCGGGCCACCACCACCGCGTCGGCATAGCGGATCGGGTCGCCGTTGACCGAACGGGTCAGCAGGGTAATCTTCCCTTGAGGGCTGACGGACAGCAGCCCCTGAACGGCGTCCGCGGCAATCAGATTCCCCTCGGCGTCAAAATCAAACCCCAGCACGCGCCCGCCGGTGCGGATGAAAACCTCCTGTGAGGTGCCGTCCGGGTTCATGCGCAGAATGTTTCCGCTTCCCACGGAGACGTACAGCCTGCCGTCCTTTCCGAGGACGATGTGTTCAGGCCCCTCTTCGGCGCCGAGGTCGATGAGGTTCAGCCGGGACAGGCCGGTGTTGACCGCATGCGGTCCGGTATATCCGGCCGCAGCCGGCGCATTCCACGCGACCGGCTCGATCGGCACCGGCCAGAAAAGGAAATACCCCGCGAGGATCACCAAAAGCAGGGCAATCGTGAAAAATATTTTTTTCATCAGGACCTCCTTTCGATCAGGTTTGTGCAACCGGTTGAATGATCCATCAGTTGAAACGAAACCGCCGCGCCTATTCAAACCTTGGCAATGTCTTGGCAAAAGAAATTGGAACGGGAACGATTAAGGTTCTCTCGGGTAGAAGCCCATGGTCAACTCGTATACGCCCGACGAAAGCCGCTTTTCCATCTGAAAATTCATTCGTTCGAATAGCCGGAGCATGGCTTTGTTTTCCGCCAGCACCGTGGCGGAAAATCCCAGAAGCCCGTCCCGCTTCGCGATTTCGGTGAGGTAGTCGAGGAGCACGATGCCGATGCCGCGGTTCTGCCAGGCGTCGCCCACCAGGAAGGAGGCCGCGGCCGTGTGGGTGTCCGTGTCGATGATGTACTGGCCCATGCCCACGATCTCTTCCATGCCCTGCCGCTCCTGGATGGCGAGCATCAGCATTTCTTTCGAGTAATCGATGATCACGTACTTTTGAAGGATGTTATGGGGCATGTGGACCATGTTGGTGAAAAAGCGCGTGTAGATGCTTTTGTCCGAAAGCGAGTAGAGAAAGGCCTTGATGATTCCCTCGTCGCTGATTTTGACGGGGCGAAGGAACAGCGGGAGGCCGGTCCGCGTGGAGCGGTAGGTTTCCAGATGCTCGGGATACACACCCGTCGTTCCGGGAATAAACGCCTGATCGCGGTAGATGAGGCCCCGTTCGCGCGCCTGTTCCACCAACCAGGGGCGGAACCTCGGGTGCGCGATGGAAATGAGAGCCATGGCGCGTTCACGGATGTTTTTCCCATGCAGGTAGGCCGTTCCGTATTCCGTGACTACATAATGTATGTCGCCGCGGGTGAGTGTGGCCGACGCACCGGCGGAAAGGCAGGGGACGATGCGGGAGTGGGCCATATCGATCGAGGTGGACCGCATGGCCAGGATGGACTTGCCGCCCGGCGCAAGCGCGGAGCCCCGCATGAAATCCGCCTGTCCGCCCACGCCGCTGTAAAAGACTCCGCCGATGGATTCGGCGGTGGCCTGCCCCGTGAGATCAATTTCCAGCGCGGAGTTGATGGCGGTCATGTTGGTTTGCCGGCCGATGACAAAGAGGCTGTTGGTATAGTCGATCGGTCTGAACTCAAACGCCGGATTGTCGTTGAGAAATTTGTAGGTGTCGCGGCTCCCCATGCAGAACGACGCGACGGTCTTTTTGCGGTCCAGGGATTTCTTCGCGTTGGTCACGACGCCTTTTTTCATGAGATCGATGATGCCGTCGGTGAGAAGCTCCGTGTGTACGCCCAGATCCCGCTTTCCCGAAAGATGGGCCAGAATGGCGTTGGGCATGGTTCCGTATCCCACCTGAATGGTGTCGCCGTCCTGCACGATCCGCGAAACATAGGTCCCGATCTTTTCGGTCACTTCGCCGGGTGGATCGGTCGTGTATTCCAGAATGGGCTCGTCGTGGGGGAGGATAAAATCCACGTCGCGGATATCCACCATGGCATCGCCGCGAACGCGCGGCATGTGCCGGTTGACCTGCGCGATGACCAGCCGGGCCTGCTCCACGGCCGATTTGACGATGTCCACGCTCACGCCCAGGCTCATCAGGCCTTCTTCGTCCGGCGGCGAGAGCTGCACCAGCGCGACATCGATGGTGATGATTCCGCGGCGAAAGAGAGACGGGATTTCCGAAAGGAACGTCGGTGTGTAGTCGGCCAGCCCTTCATTGACCATCTGCCGGGAGCTGTCGCTGATGAAAAACGAATTGTGGCGAAAGTTGATCTTGAACTTTTTGTTGGCATAGGGAGCCACGCCAAGGGTCCAGATGTGAATGATCTGTGTCCCGTAAATGGTGTGGGGCGTGTTTTCCACGTAGCGGATGAGCGAGTTCAGCAGGCTCTGCGGTTCGCCGCAGGCCGTGCCGATGAAGATGGAATTGCCGCGGCGGATGCGTCCGAAAAGGTCTTTTTCGGGGACGAATTTTTCCGGGTAGCGCTTTTTGAATTTTTCAAGATGGTCTTCCCGCCCTGCAGGCATGGCCGTTCCTCCGTTGTTTTCCTGTCTCCAGACCCTGCGGGACCGGCCGGTGTTGTGTTCGGCCGTTCGTCTCGCGCCCGGGATCGGCCTTTGCCGCTTTGCCAAAACACGATGAGATTACTGGAGAACTTTTCTTTGCCGAAGAACTATAGAAAGTCCCGTTTTGTATGTCAAGAAGAACTTGACTCGTTTCCCGGTGAAAGCGGCGGCCGGATGTAAGGGGCGCTATTTTGAGGGGCGAGCCTGCGGGATTGTCTGTTGTATTGAAATGAAAAGCATGATAAAAAAAGACGGTCAATGAGTCCGTTACAGGAAAGGCAAAAGGAGGCGCTTGATGTTCCAGATTGTAAAATATGAGACATACAAGGATCAGCAGGTTATCTTTAAAGAGGGAACATTTGGCGACTGGATGTATGTCATTGAAGAGGGGGCCGTGGAAATCTCCCGGATCGTTGATGGAAGAAAAATCGTTATCGCAACCCTGAAAGCGGGAGAAATCATCGGGGAGGTGGCCTATATTTCCAAAGAGGGGCGTTCCGCGACGGCAACTGCGGTGGGCAAAACAACGATCGGAATGATCGACCGGGAATTTTTCGACCGGGAGTTCAATGGAATCTCCAGTGATTTCCAGATGATCCTGAAATCCATGGCCCAGCGTCTGAGAGAAACGACCAATCAACTGATGAAACTTCAAAACCAGGTCAAAAAATAGCAGACACCTTTTAACATTTGATCATTCCAGCAGAATTCCCGGCTTCATTGTAAAGCCGCGCAGGAAGTCGGCAACCGGCATTCTTTTCTTTCCGGCCAGCTGAACCTCTTTCAAAACAACATAGCCGCCGGAGGCCGCCACGGTCAGCCCTTCGGGAGCGGCCGCGGCGACAACACCGGGCGGTTCCTGCGGTGAACCCGGGCTTGCGGCGGCGGTAAAAATTTTCAGGTCCCGCCCCTCCAGAAGCGCATAGGCCGCGGGCGACGGATTCAGGCCGCGGATCAGATTGACAATATCGCCGGCGGAATGACGCCAGCGAATTCTGCCGGTTTCCCGGTTCAGGCGGGGCGCGAAGGTTGCGCGGGAGGAATCCTGCTTTTGTCTTTGGGCGGCGCCGGAGACGACCTGATCGATCGTTTTGACGAGCAGCGCCGCGCCCTGAAGAGCGAGCCGGTCATGCAGTTCACCGTAAGTCTCCGTTTTGCCGATGGGCATTTGCTCCTGGGTCAGGATATCGCCGGAATCCATTCCTTCATCCATCAGCATAATGGTTACGCCGGTTTGTTTTTCGCCCCGAATGATGCTCCAGTGGATCGGCGCCGCTCCCCGGTAGGCGGGCAGAAGGGAAGGGTGAATGTTCAGGCAACCGAGCGGGGGGAAGTCAAGGACGGCTTTGGGCAGAATCTGTCCGAAAGCCGCCACAACCACCAGATCCGGGCGGGCTTCGCCCAGGGCTTCCAGAAAAGACGGGTCTTTCACGCTTGCCGGCTGTAAAACCGTGAGGCCGAATTTTTGCGCCAGTTGCTTCACGGGCGGAGCGGTTTCCTTTTTTTCCCTTCCCGCGGGGCGGTCCGGTTGGGTGACGACCGCGGCGATCGGGTAGCCGCTGCCGTGAAGCATTTCCAGCGCCGGCAGAGCAAAAGCCGGAGTGCCCATAAAGAGAATGCGTGGTTTTGTCGCCATGTTGGGTCCTTGTTGTTTTCGTGATCCTATATGGAATTGCGGGGTTTGTGTCAAGAATTACCGGTGACCGGCGGTTTTATGGCATTTTCCTGTTGTCAATTTTAATTTCATGATTTATATTGAATCCAACGAAACGATTCTCATGACCAGTGGATCTTTCACGAAAGGAGATGAAGCATGAAGACATACGCCATTAAGTATGTGGAGTTGGCCGAGCAGCATGCGGGAAGAATGGCCAAAAGATGGGCGATGGACGTCCAGAACAATGCCCGGACAAAAAGATACAAGAATCTGGATGAAGAAAGCATCATTAACCAGGGCGTTAAATTTTACCACAATTTCAGTAAAATGTTTGCCGAGGACAAAATCAGCGAGGCAACCCTGAAATATTTTCGTACGTATGCCCAGGAAAGTTTTGCCATGCGGATTCCCATGGATGAGGCGGTCTATGCATTGATTCTTTTAAGAAGACATACCTGGCTTTATGCGGAGTTTCAGACCATCTTCAGCTCCGGCATCGATCAGCGGCAGGCTCTGGATACCCTGAGTCGAACGATCCTGCTTTTTGACTATGCGATTTATGAAGTCACCAAGGAATATCAGGTATTGATGAAAAAGGGAAAAGGCAAAAAATAATTTCCGCGCCCCCTTATACGCAACGGAAGCAAGAGAGGAGAAAGGATTATGGTAGAATATATTAAGCTGCTGGATGTGCTGGAAGCCAATATTGATGAGATCGCGGCGCACTGGGCCGCCGATGTCAAGAAAAATAAGCGAACGGTTCATTATAAGGATATTCCCGATGAGAAGCTTGAACTGCAGGCCATTAAATTCTACAGCCAGCTGCGGAATATGATTGTTGCCCCCAACCGTCTGGAAAAGGCGCAGGAATTCTTCATGCACTACGCGAGAACCTGCTACGAAATGGGCGTTCCGCTGCATGAATCCATCTACGCCCTGAACATGATGCGCCGCCATATGTGGCTCTACGCGGAATTTCAGGCGATTTTTATCAATGCCATCGAGCATAATCAGGCCATCGACTCCGTGATGCGGATTATGCTGCTTATCGATTACGCGGTGTATGAAATCACGCAGTACTATCAGGATCGCATTCGGCTGGAGACCAAACAGCAGTGTTAGCGTTCTGAGGGGCAGACCGATTTGAACAGACCCAACCTGCGGCAGCGGATGTTTCGCTGCCGTTTTTTTGTGTTTTCTTTACATGAAATTTTCCGGGTCCACGTCCACCGTGATTTTTACCGTACTCGTGGCGTGCTTCTTCAGAAGCCGGGCGGCCATGGAATGCATCCGCCGGTTGTCCCTTCCCTTGATCATCATCTGCTGGCGGTGCTCTCCCCGGATTTTCGCCAGCGGCGATTCAGCCGGGCCGACGATCTCCACGATGTTTTCAAGCCCGGCGCAAAGCGCCCGGGCGTCCTGTCCCAGCTCCCGCGCCGTCTCATCAAGAGCGGCTTGCCTTGCCGAGGACAGGCGAAGGTTGATGATTTGCCCAAAGGGCGGGTACTTCAGCGCTTTCCTAAACTCGATTTCCTCTTCGTAAAAAGATAAATAGTCGTGGCCGCGCGCATGATGCAGCGCGTAATGGGCGGGGTTGAAGGTCTGAATGATGACGCGCCCCGCCGCTTCGCCTCTTCCGCCGCGCCCCGCCACCTGCGTCAGCATCTGAAATGTTTTTTCCGCGGCGCGGAAGTCCGGCATATTCAACGACGTATCGGCGGAGATGACGCCCACCAGGGTGATGGACGGAAAATCGTGCCCCTTGGTGACCATTTGCGTCCCCACCAGGATGTCGATTTCTCTGTGTTCCAGCGCGGCCAGAATCTTTTCCTGCGAACCTCGGCGCGCCGTGGTGTCGGAATCCATGCGGCTGATGCGCGCCTTTGAAAACAGGCTTTGCAGTTCGGCCTCCAGTTTCTGTGTGCCCGCGCCGTAGTTGAGGATTCGGCCGCCTCCGCACCGGGGGCAGAGAGGCACGGCCCTGCGGCTGTAATCGCAGTAGTGGCATTTCACGACATTTTCCGCCGGATGGCTTTTCAGGGAAACCGCGCAGTTGGGGCAGGAAAAGGTGTAGCCGCAGTCGGCGCAGACCAGAAAGGTGTCGAATCCGCGCTTGTTGAGAAAAAGAAGCGCCTGTTCCCCGCGGTCCAGGGTGCTTCGAAGCGCCGCGATGAGCGCTTCGGAGAGGATCGGCGATTTGCCGCCGGCTTCCTTTTGCATTTTCATGTCCACGACGTCGATGCGCGGCAGCGGCTGTCGGTTGACCCTTTGGGTCAATTCCAGGTGCGCGTATTTTCCGGCGCGGGCGTTGTAAAAGGTGCGCACGCCCGGCGTCGCTGAACCGAGCACGCAGACGGCGTTTGCGGACTGGGCTTTGACGACGGCGAGATCGCGGGCGTTGTAGCAGAGCCGTTCGTCCTGCTTGTACGACGGATCGTGTTCCTCATCCACGATGATGATTTTCAGGTTGGGCAGCGGAGCAAACAGCGCCGAGCGCGCGCCGATAACCAGCTGAATCCGGCCCCTCCGGATTTGGCGCCACTGGTCGTAGCGGACGCTCTCGGCGATGCCGCTGTGCATCACGGCAATCCGGTCCGGGTCGAACCGTCCGGTGATTCGGGAGATCAGCTGCGGCGTGAGGGAAATTTCCGGGACCAAATAAATGGCCGTGCCTCCCGCCTTCAGCGCGTGGTCGATGGCGCAAAGGTACACTTCCGTCTTGCCGCTGCCGGTCACACCGTGCAGCAGGACGGGATGAAACGCCGCGCTTGCGATAAATTGTTGAAGGGTTTCCAGGGCTTTTTTTTGCTCCTCATTGAGCACAAAATCCGGAGAGGGGGCGGCGAGGGCGGATTCCATCGAGGCTCTGCGGATGAATTCCTCGTCGCTGACGCGCACGACGCCCTTCTCCAGAAGCCTTTTGATGACGGCGGCGGTCGTTGCGGTTTTCTGCATCAGCGCGCGGAGCTCCGTCGGCCCTACTTTTTTCAGGCAATCGGCGACGATCTGCTGGCGGGGCGTCAGCTTCAGCGGGGCGTCAGACGGTTCATTCAGCCGAATGATTTTTTGCGTACGAATGCCCATCTGCTTTTTTTCTCTTTCCACCAGGTGAACCAGGCCGGCCACCTGAAGGCTGCGGGCGATCGAAGCCGCGTTTCTCAGGCCGGATTTCCGGATCAGCTCATGGAAGGCCAGGCCGCCGGGATGTGAATGCAGGATGTCCAAAAGCTTTTTCTGCGCGGAGGTCGGCCTCGCGTCGGGAGCGGCGGGCGCTGGAATCAACCAGCGAAGCTCTTTTCTTTCCGGTCCCGAGGGAATCAGCTCAGCCAGCGTTTTCCCCAGCGGATAGATGAAATAGCTGGAAATCCACCTGTAAAAATTCAGGTCCTCCGCGTCGAACAGCGCCTCTTCGTCGAGGACGGCGACGATCTTTTTGGTGTTCTTCAAATCGCAGTTATTCAGTATTTCAACAATGAATCCGCTGCGTTTTCTGAGGCCGAACGGCGCAAAAACGCGTTTGCCTACCCCAACGGCGCTCTGAAGGTGGGCAGGAACCTCATAGGTGAAGAGCTTATCGGCCGGAATGTTGACGGCAACGCTTACAAACATGAGCTTTGTTACCACTTTTGGAAAAAAAAGAAAATATCGGATGGAAAAAACGTCCATAAAAAAGCCCCGACTCGCGGGGCTTTTTTGAATTCCGTTCCGGTTTTTATTCGCCTTTGAGCTTTTCCATTTTTTCCTGCTTGGTTTTGCAGTCGATGCACTCGGTCGTGACGGGCCTGGCCAGCAGTCTTTTTTCGGAAATCGGACCGCCGCAGGAGTCACAGATGCCGTAAACGCCATCGTCGATTCTTTTGATGGCTTCCTGCATTTTGACGATGAGTTTGCGCTCGCGGTCACGGATGCGCAGCTCAAAATTGCGGTCGGATTCCAAAGAGGCGCGATCGTTGGGATCCGGGAAATTTTCCTTGCCGCTGGTCATTTCTGAAACGGTTTTGCCCGCCTCGTTGAGCAATTCATTAATTTTTTGAGTCAGCAGTTTGCGGAAGGCTTCCAGCTTTTCCGGCTTTAAAGTCGTTTGTTTTTCCAATGCCGCCACTCCTTTACCTGTAATGTTTGAAAGGACCTTTTACCTAATGGCAATAGGTTTGTAAAGCAAAAAAATCATGCATAAAAATCACGAAAAAAGCCGTGATTCGGCCTGCTCACCTACTGTTTCGCCTTCATTGTTCCGGCCCATAGACCGCGATGATCTTGTCCACGATGTTGGTCGTGGATTTACCGGCAACTTCCGGAATGATCTCGACCCGTCCGCCCCACTGCCGGATTTCTTTGCGGCCGACGACCTGCTCTTCGGCCCAGTCGCCGCCTTTGACCAAAACATCGGGCATGAGCAGGCAAATCAGCTCCAGGGGAGTCGGTTCGGAAAATATCGTTATAAAATCAATGCACTCCAAGGCGGCAAGAACTTCGGCTCTTTCCTTTTCGGGGACCAGCGGTCTTTTGGGTCCCTTGATGGTCTGCACGGAAGAGTCGCTGTTGAGCGCCAGAACCAGAACATCCGCCGTTTGCCTGGCTTCCTTCAGGTAACGGACATGACCCACGTGAAGAATATCAAAGCAGCCGTTGGTAAAGGCGATCTTTTTTCCCTTCTTGCGCAGCCTGTCCAGATTTTCCTTCAAGGCGGTTCTGTCCAGAATCTTGTCCATGATGACTCCTTCAGTTAAAGAACCCTGGCCACCGTCAACGCAGCCACCCGTTTCGCGCCCGCCTTCACCAGCGTTTTGGCGCATTCATTGATCGTGGCTCCCGTCGTGTAAACATCATCCACCAGCAGGAAGCTCCGGCCGCGGATCTTGTCCAGGCGATTTGCGGCAAAAGCGCCGGAAATGTTTGTATCCCGTTCGCTTTTGTTTAATCCTGTTTGCGTTAAAGTAAATCTTTGCCTTTTTAGCAAGGAAAAATCGACGGTGACACCTCGTTTTTTGCCCAAAGCGTGCGCCAGAACAAGCGATTGGTTAAACCGTCTTTCCCGCAGCCGTTGGACATGTAAGGGTACGGGGATCATCGCGTCAAAAGCGCTGAAATCGACGCCGTCGAAATCAAAATCGGCCAGAAGACCTGCCAGCGCCGCGCCTGCCGTCAGGTCCCGTCCATATTTGAACCGGTGAATCGTGTCGAGGATGATTCCCTCGTAGACGACGGCGGCGCGGGCGAAATCGAACCAGCGCGGCTGTTTCGTGCAGGAACCGCACAGGTGGTTTCCGGCGGACGAGTCGGGAAATGTTATTCCGCAGACCGGACAGAGACTTCCATGAAGAAAGTTGATCCGGCAAAAGCAATCGGCGCAGAAGAACTCCGGGCGGCCGGAGGGAAGGACGCGGGAGCAGGCCAGGCAGATTCTCGGGAAAAAAGCATCGGAGATTTGGGATAAAAACTCACGAAAGATCAAGCCATGTCCTTGTTTAATTTCTTGATTTCCGTTGCGTTGTCATCGATCGCCATCCGTGGCGCGTCCCACAGGTTTTCCAGATCGTAGAAAGAACGGGCCGTTTCCTGAAAGACGGAGATCACCACGTCGTCATAATCCAGCAGGATCCATTCGGCATTGGCCTCGCCTTCCACGCCAAGCGGACGGATTCCCTCTTTCTTCAGATATTCCTGAACCGCGGAGGATACGGCCTGAACCTGCCGGTCGGTTGCGCCCGAGCAGATGAGCATGTAGTCCGTAAAGGAAGAAATCTCCTGAACATTCAAGGCAACAATATTTTTCGCCTTTTTCTGTAAAACCGCGTTAATGCACAACAGCAGCCGTCTGGCCGATTCATTTTTTTTAACTGGCAAAATTCCTCCTTGAATAGGTTTTTAGACTGACCCCCTGCAAGGTGGCACGATGCCGACACCCCTGCGGGTGCGCGTGGCTGAAGGATAAGATGAAAGGCGCTAAACGCGCCGTCATTCAGAAAACTTATAATGCCAGGGGTGTACAAATTAAACCATCAGTCTTCAGCCTTCAACCTTAAGTTTTCTTATGTCACAAATGCAAAAAGTTGACAATAAGGCATTTTGGACGCTGCGGGCCATTGTTCCAGTCCGTACGCCCGCCGTGTTGTGAACCTTGTTAAGGAGCGCAAGGTTTCGGACCCATTGCCAAAACGCAGGACGGACTTCTGCCTTTTCACGGAATGCGGAGAGGTTTCAGGAATGTTGTGAAAAAAAAATGACTGTGGTACATCAACGCTCCCTGTTGATGACGAAAGGATGTTCGACATGATTCGGAAAGTTCATGTGCACATGCCGTATCCTCTTCTGCCCCGGTATCTGCCGATGGTTCTGGAGAAGAAGCTCAATCTGGAGATCTATTTCAGCCATATTGCGCTTCAGTCGCTGGATAAAAGTCAGTGTGCCGGGATCGCCCGGATGCTCGGGAATGCCGGCTTAAAGGTGACGTTTCATGCCCCTTTCATGGATTTGCGGCCCGGCGCGCTGGACGACGGGATCCGCAGGGCCAGCCTGGACAGAATCCGCCAGGTGTTTGATCTGATCCCGGTTTTTCAACCGCTCAAAATTGTCTGCCATCCGTCCTTTGATCAGCGCTATTATGTGTCCTGTGACGATCTGTGGCTGGAAAACAGCGTCCATTTCTGGCGGCAGTTGATTCCGCAGGCCAAAGACGGAGGGGCCGTCATCGCGCTGGAAAATGTTTACGAAAGGGAGCCCGGCATCCTTCGCCGCCTGCTGGAAGCGCTGAATTCCGACCAGGTTTGTTTTTGCTTCGACACGGGCCACTTCAATGTTTTTGCCCGCGCGCCCCTGGAGGACTGGATGAAACAGCTGGGACGTTACATCGGCCATCTGCACCTTCATGATAATTTCGGCAGGTTCGATGAGCATTTGCCGGTGGGAGACGCCACGTTTCCCTTCGACCGGTTTTTTGCCGCGCTGAAAGATTTGGACGTCAGACCGACGATCACGCTGGAGGCGCACGCCCAGGAGCACCTCTGGCAGTCTCTGGCAAATTTGCAGGAGAGGTCCTATCTGGACGGGTTCAATTGCTAAGAGGAAAAGGGATGTTTCCGTATCTGGTCAAGAGAGTCCTTTTTATGATTCCGCTTTTGCTGGGCATCACGATCATTTGCTTTTTTGTGATGCACCTGGCACCCGGTTCGCCCACGGATCTGCAGACACAGATGAACCCGAAAGCGTCGGCGGAAATGCGTCAGCGCCTGATGAGTCTGTACGAACTGGATAAGCCCGTTTATGTTCAATACGCGTCCTGGCTTGCGAAGCTTGCCCGCGGCGATCTGGGAACGTCCTTTTCATCCGACCACCGTCCGGTGGCCGACAAGATTCTGGAGCGCCTGCCGATTACGATCGCCATTAATCTGCTGTCGCTGATCATTATTATTGTGGTGGCCGTGCCGATCGGCGTTCTGTCTGCGGTCCATCAGGATTCGCTTTTTGATAAAGTGATGTCGGTGTTCGTTTTTATCGGATTTGCTGTGCCGACCTTCTGGCTGGCCCTGCTCCTGATGATTTTTTTCGGCATCCATCTGGGCTGGATGCCGATTTCCGGCCTGCGGTCCCTCAATTATGAATACCTGAGCGCCTGGGGACAACTGGTCGATCTGGCGGCGCATCTTGTTTTGCCGGTGTTTATTTCGGCGTTCGGCGGTTTGGCGGGGCTCTCCCGCTACATGCGGGCCAATATGCTGGAAGTGATCCGGCAGGATTACATTTTGACGGCGCGCGCCAAGGGATTGAGCGAGAGGCAGGTCATTTACAAGCATGCCCTGCGCAACGCGCTCCTGCCGGCGATCACCATTCTGGGCTTGTCGATCCCGGGGCTCATCGGCGGCAGCGTCATCTTTGAAACGATTTTCGCGATTCCGGGCATGGGGCAGTTGTTTTACATGTCGGTGATGGCGCGCGATTATCCGACCGTGATGGGGATTTTGCTGATCGGCGCGGTTTTGACGCTGGTGGGGAAT
>JAQVQT010000019.1:12664-18071 GCA_028701435.1 Smithellaceae bacterium
TTTGTGGATGTCATGCTCTGCTTTCCCACTTTTTTTCTGATTCTGGCGGTCATTGCCTTCCTGGAGCCCTCCATCTGGAACATTATGATCGTGATCGGGCTGACGGGCTGGATGGGGGTCACCCGTCTGGTGCGGGCGGATTTCATTTCGCTTCGCGAACGGGATTTCGTGCGGGCGGCCAGGGCCATCGGCGCAAATGACGCAAGGATTATTTTTCTGCACATTCTGCCCAATGCACTGGCATCCATTCTGGTGGCGGCCACCCTGGGCATTGCCGGGGCGATCCTGACGGAATCGGCACTGAGTTTTCTGGGCATCGGCGTGCAGCCGCCGACGCCGAGTTGGGGGAATATTCTGACGGCGGGCAAAGACAATATTGATATTGCCTGGTGGCTGTCGCTTTATCCGGGGTTGGCCATTCTCGTCACGGTGGTCGGCTATAATCTGCTGGGAGAGGGGATTCGTGACGCGTCAGACCCGCGCCTGAAGAGGTGAATGGCAAGGAGGCTTTTCCAGACGCTTGGGGCTTGATTATGTCGGTAAAATGTAATACTAGACCGCCACGGTTGCAGAGGGTAGGACCGTGGAACTTTGTCGAAGGATTCAGGAGGATCAGGATGTCCAAAAGAGTAAACCCGGAATTGTTGAAAATTGACCGCAGAATCATCGCGCGCAAGCTGCTGATCGGAGAATTGTCGGAAAAAGATTTGTCCAGCCTTTTAAAGAAGCTTCCCGATGTTTCGGAGAACGCCGAAGAAATTCAGATTCAGTCCAACGAAAAGTAGTTATGTTGATCGATTCCCATGCCCATCTGGAGATGAAGGAGTTTGATCCCGATCGCTCCGCCGTCATTGAACGCGCCCACGCGGCGGGCGTTGAATGTATCGTAACCGTGGGAACCAATCCGGACTTAAGCCGCAAGGCGCTGTCGATTGCCCGCCGGCATGAAAACATTTATTCAACCGTCGGCATTCACCCCCACGACGCGGACGGAGCCGATGATCCGTCGCTGGACGTCCTGAAGAAGCTGGCGCAGGACCCGAAGGTTGTCGCCTGCGGCGAAATCGGCCTGGATTATTTCCGCAATCTTTCCCCGCGTGAAAAACAGATAGAAATGTTTGCCAAACAACTGGATTTGGCCGGGGAGCTGAACCTGCCGGTGATTATCCATGATCGCGAAGCGCATGACGAGACACTGCAAATGGTGAAAGCGTCCGGCGTCCGCTCGGGTGTCTTTCACTGTTTTTCCGGCGACTGGGCCATGGCCAGGCGATGCATCGATCTTGGTTTTTATATTTCCGTGCCCGGTGTCGTTACCTTTGACAAGTCCAAAGTGCTGCAGGAGGTTGTCCGGCAGGCGCCGATGGATTGGATTCTTCTGGAGACAGACTGCCCCTATCTCGCGCCCGTGCCCCATCGCGGCAAGAGAAACGAGCCGTCTTTGCTGGTTCATACCGCGCGGAAAGTCGCCCAAATCAAAGGCCTTGCCTGGGAGGACGTGGCGAAAACCGCGGCGGGCAACACCCGCAGACTTTTCCGCATCGCGGATCCGGCTTTGAAATAGCGCGGGAGAAATTCTTTAAAATCTGCTAAATACTCTCTCCATGACCGATCCATTCATGAAATCAAGGAAGAAAGCGGTGGTGCTGCTCTCCGGCGGCGTGGATTCCGCCACTGTGCTGGCGATCGCGCGGAGCATGGATTTTGACGCATACGCCCTGAGCTTCCGTTATGGTCAGCGGCACTTGGTTGAACTGGAAGCGGCCGCGCGCGTCGCCCGGGAAAACGGTGTGGTCGAGCACCGGACGATCGATATTGATTTGCGGTGCATTGGCGGGTCGGCTTTGACGGCGGACATCGCCGTTCCCAAACACGGCTCGGTGGAAGAATTGGGGAAAAGCATTCCCATGACCTACGTTCCGGCCAGAAACACGATCTTCCTGTCTTACGCCCTGGCCTGGGCGGAGGTGATCGGGTCCTCCGATATTTTCATCGGCGTCAACGCTCTGGACTACAGCGGTTATCCGGACTGCCGGCCTGAATATATCGAAGCGTATGAACGCCTGGCGAATCTGGCGACCCGGGCCGGCGTGGAAGGCGCGGAGAAATTTCGAATTCACGCGCCGCTGATCCATTGGAGCAAAGCGCAAATTATCAAAAGGGGGATGGACCTCGGCGTCGATTATTCGCTGACGCACAGCTGCTACGACCCGGACGCTGAAGGCGCGTCCTGCGGCCGGTGTGATTCCTGTCTGTTGAGGCTGAAAGGATTTAAGGAAGCAGGGCTTGAAGATCCAGGAAAATATAAGGAACAAGGATCAAGTTCAAGGTAGGGCGCGTCAAGGAACCCTGAGGTTATCCCCGAATGCGCCGCTTTCACGAAATACGAACTACGAATCACGAGCCGCGAGATACGAGGAATGTATTTTATTAAAGAAATCTTTTACTCGATACAGGGAGAAGGCTACCACACCGGCCGTCCGGCCGTGCTTTGCCGTTTTTCGGGCTGCAATCTGTGGTCGGGCAAAGAAGAAGAACGTTCCAAATCGATTTGCAAATTTTGCGACACCGACTTTGTCGGGACGGGTGGCATCAACGGAGGCGTCTATCGATCCTCTGCCGAACTGGCGCACAAGATCTCCCTGGCCTGGCCGTTTCGGAAAAGCAAATCCGTCCGGCCTTTCGTGGTCTGTACGGGCGGGGAGCCTTTGTTGCAGCTCGATCATGCGCTGATCAGCGACCTGCATGAGGAAGGCTTTGCCGTTGCCGTGGAAACCAACGGCACCCTTCCCGCGCCCGCCGGGCTGGACTGGATCTGCGTCAGTCCGAAAGCGGGCGCTCCGTTGAAGCAGTCTGCCGGAGATGAATTGAAACTGGTTTTTCCGCAGGCGGGCGCAGCGCCGGGAAAATACGCGCGCCTGCCGTTTGGGCATTTTTTCCTGCAGCCGATGGACGGTCCGGACAGGAAAAAAGCGGCCAGGCGGGCGCTGGCGTACGTTCTGGCGCATCCCCGGTGGCGAATCAGCCTGCAGACGCACAAAATATTAGGGGTTCGATAAGTATGATGGAAATCTTTAAAGTCTTTACATTCGATGCGGCGCATTATCTGCCCCGCGTGCCTGAAGGCCACAAATGCGCAAAAATGCACGGCCATTCTTTTCGTGTCGAAATTCATCTTCGGGGGAAAGCCGGTTCCGACAGCGGCTGGGTGACGGATTTTGCCGACATTGCCGCCGCGTTCGAACCGCTCTTGGAACAACTGGATCACAAGAATTTGAACGGCATCGCGGGCCTGGAAAATCCCACGTCGGAAAACCTTTGCCGCTGGATCTGGCTGCGCCTGAAATCCGTCCTGCCGCAGTTGTCCCGGATTGTTCTTCAGGAAAGCCCTGAATCCGGCTGCGTCTATGAAGGGGAAGACGAAACACAGCCGTTGATTTAATCCGTTGCTTTTTAACGGTTAATGTACTACTTTTTATCCGCGGGGTGCCGTGATTTCAAGTTGCGGCTGAGAATATACCCTTTGAACCTGACCCGGATAATGCCGGCGTAGGGAGTGGCGGTTTCCACACATTCATCGAAGCCATGTCCTTTGCAGGTGAAAGGGTATGGTTTTTTATTTTGGATGACCCATGCCTCAAAACATTGTCATCGTCAGCGGGGGGCGCCTAGGCGACAGGGAATTTTTTTGCGGGAGATTGAAACAGACGGGCGATTTCCTTCTGATCTGCTGTGACGGCGGCGCCCGTCATCTGGCGGCAGCCGGGATTACACCGGATGTACTGGTCGGCGATATGGATTCTATTGAATCTTCCCGGCTGGCGGATTATGTGCGTAAGGGTGTAAAGATCATTCAGCATCCGGCCGACAAAGATTTTACCGATACGGCGCTGGCCCTGGACTATGCTCTGAATCTGAAGCCGGAGAGGATTCAGATCTGGGGAGCGCTGGGCGGAAGAATCGATCACGCCCTGGCCAATTTGTTTTTGCTGATCCGGGCCAAGGAAGCGGGCGTCTCCGCCTGCCTGCTGGATGAATACAGTGAATCTTTTGTGCCCGCTGAAGACGCGGTCTTTGAAAATGCGGAAGGCTGCCTCGTGTCTCTGCTGGCGCTGTCTTCCCGCGTGGAAGGCGTCACGCTGGAGGGATTTGCCTACCCGATGGAAGAAGGAACGCTCGAGCTTTCGGAATCCCGCGGCGTGAGCAACATCATTGTCTCCAAACGGGCCCGTATTCATGTTCGCTCGGGTCATCTGCTGGTCGTTCGTTACCGGCAAAAAGATGTCTTTCCGGAGGCGGACTAAATGGGGAAGCCGATTCGGGTTTTATGCATTGGCGGATCCGATTCCGGAGGCGGAGCGGGCATCGGGGCGGACCTGAAAGCGGTTCATGCCTGCGGTTGTTATGCGGTATTCGCCGTGGCCGCCGTGACCGCGCAAAACACACGGGGAGTGCAGTCTGTTTTTCCGGTGCCGCCGAAATGGATTGCGGCGCAGCTGGATTCGGTGCTGGGGGATATCGGCGCGGATGCGGTCAAAACCGGCATGCTCATGACCCCGCAGGCGGTGGATGCCGTTGTGAAAAAGATTGAGCGGTACCGGCTGAAAAATGTCGTAGTGGATCCGGTCATGATCGCCAAGGGCGGACGCGCCCTGATGACAAACAGGGCAGCCCAGACGCTGGTGAAAAAGCTGCTTCCGCTGGCGGACGTTCTGACACCGAATATTCCGGAGGCCGAATTTCTGGCGCGCATGAAAATCCGCTCCGTGGAGGACATGAAAGAAGCCGCCGCCGTCATTTTGGGTCTGGGTGTAAAAAAAGTGGTAGTCAAGGGGGGGCATCTTCCCGGGAGAAGGCCGGAAGGCAGCGTAGATATTCTCTACGACGGCAAGCAATATAAAGAGTTTGCGGCAAAGTGGATGCGAACGAAAAACACCCATGGGACCGGCTGCACCTTTGCTTCGATTCTGGCGTCCCATCTCGCGCGGGGCGAAAACATTGATCACGCCGTGGCGCAGGCGAAAATCATGACGGCGCAGGCTATTCAATATTCACTGTCCCTGGGGAGCGGTCATGGTCCGGTGAATATTTTAGGCGGAAGGCAGGAAAATTAAGGAGAAAAAACAATGACACAATTGGAAAAAGCCCGCCAGGGCGTTATTACCGAGGAAATGACGCTCAGCGCGGTTCAGGAAGGCGTTCAGCCGGAGTACATCCGTCAGGGCATTGTTGACGGAACCATCGTGATTTGCCGCAACGTGAACCACACGGCCATTCGGCCGCTGGCGATCGGTCTTGGGCTGCGCACCAAGGTCAACGCCAATATCGGAACGTCAAAAGACAATAATGATTTGAATCTGGAGCTGGAGAAGTTGTCCGTGGCGATCGCGGCGGGGGCGGATGCCGT
>JAQVQT010000163.1 GCA_028701435.1 Smithellaceae bacterium
TTTTACCATGTCCCTGTTCATCAGCCAACTGGCCTTTGGGGCAAGCCCGGAGTTGATGGAAGACGCCAAGTTCGGCATTCTGGCCGCCTCGGCGGTGTCAGGCGTCGTGGGCCTCGTCTGGCTTTATATCAGCGCCTCCCAGGACGGATCGTCTTCAGCGAAGCCCTGAGGGAAGGTTGTTCCCGTTTCTCTTTTCCGTCAGTGTATCACCGCCGCCGGAAAATCGCGGATCGTCTGGGGCTTGGTGGTTGTCGGGGTCTGCTGCCCGCCTTCATCACGGCGGGCGCTGCAATTATTTTGGTCAGCCTTCTCACGCCGCCGCCCGCGGACGAAATCACGGAAGAATTCGACACCGTCACACCGTCACAAAATATGAAACGCGGAGGAGAAAGAAAAATAAAATGGAAAAAGAATGGCAGGACGTATTCGACCGGTTTACCTACGGAATCTATCTCGTCACCGTCTCAACGGACGAGGGGCCCAACGGCATGATCGCCTCCTGGGTCACCCAGTGTTCGCACGAGCCGCCTCGCCTGGCGCTGGCGATCCGTAAAAACCGGCTTTCGCACGCACAGATTCTGGAGGCAAAGAAATTCTGCATCAACGTCCTGCCTAGGGAGCTGGCCGGTGCGATTCAAAACTTTAAAATCGCCGAATGGAAAAAGAAATTCAGTGCGGCCGGACATTGCCTGTCTCCCCGCGGTCTGCCCGTTCTGAATGGATGTATCGGCTATCTGGACTGCCTGCTGGAAAAAGCCATCGACGCGGGCGACCACACGCTCTTTATCGGCGCCATTGCCGCGGGCGGGATGAAGAATCCCGAAAAAACCGAAACGCTCTCCACGCTCGATTACAAAGGCGTTTACCGAGGGTCGACATAAACCAGAGGCCGCCTCCTCAGGGGAGACGGCCTTCCGGTATTTTTACCTTTTCTTCATTACAAATCGCTACTGAACATATTTCCGGAGCGTGGCAGGCAGCTTGCTTTTGTCGCTGGCCAGCGCGGGACTGACGGCATCCTGACCGGTGGCTTCCAGTGTCGCAACACCCTTTTTGCCAAGCAGAAATTCAACAAAACTGAGCGCCTTTTTCTGATCCGGATAATTTTTGGGAATCGTGACCGCATAGAGAATCGGTTCGCCGGTCAAATCGATTTTTTCACCCGGTTTCTTCCCCTTGATGCTGACTTTGGCCTGCGCGTAAAACGCTTCGTGTTTGGCGCTGGAGAGATTGATTTGCTCCGGAAGCTGCACAAATTTCAAGCCGTGCTGCCTGGCTACGGAACTGTATTCAAAGGCGTAGTCCAAATCGCCTGACTGCAACAAAGCAATCAAATCCACCGATTTGGCCCGCATGGTGTCGCCCTTGGCGCCGAATAATTTTCCGTAGATACCGGCAACGCCGTAGTGCTTCTCGGCCAGCTGCCAGACCATCAGCGTCCGGTAGCCGCAGGGATCCTGATCGGGATCGCTGCGCCCGTAGGTGACGCCTGCCTTCTGAAGAATTTCAAACCAGTTGCCGGCGTTAATCTCTTTGGCAAACTTGGATTTCTCCGTATAGCACAGCACCATCTGGTTGGAGGCGAAGATGACATACCAGTCCGCGTAATCGGGAAACATCAGCTTCGGAACGATTTTGTAGTCCGCCGAACCGATCACGCCGCCTTCGCGTTTGAGTTCGGTGACTTTTCGGATCGTGGTGGCGCTGCCGGCGCCTTCGATCAGCACATCAACCTTCGGGTACTGTTTGTTGTACTCCTTTGCAACCGCCTTGAACGGGACCGTGAGACTACCGGCAATGAACACGGGCAGTTTGCCTTCCATTTCAGCAGCCATCACGGGCTGGCTCACAGCCGCTATCCCGGCCAGGATCCAGCCGATGACGGCAACCATCAAAAACCTGCTTTTCCATGCTACTTTCATCTTTTCCTCCTTTTAAAATGGTTTATTCCTGAAAAACATGAACCGACGACGCGTCAAAGCACACGCCGACGCGCATGCCGGTTTTTAAATTCATTTCCCGAAATGTATGGCGGGTTGCCAGCGCCGTGATCACAGGCGGCAGTTGAACATCGACGTAAAGCGTCGATCCCCGGTCGGCGATCCGCACAATCTCGCCTGCAAAAGTGTTGCCCCCGTTCGGCAAAACCTCCCGCGGCAGGAGCATTACATCTTCCGGCCGGATAACGGCACGGTTGCCGGCGGCATTTCCGTTCTCCAGATAAAACAGAAGATTGCCGGACTTGAAGCCGCGCCGCCCGGCATCCGCGGCACACAGCTCGCCCGGGTAGATGTTGCGCGACATGGCAAAGCCCGCGACAAATTCGGAATTTGGTTTGCGGAAAATGTCTTCGGGGGTGCCGACCTGCTTGACTTCCCCTTCGCCGATAACGGCAATGCGGTCACCCAGCGCGACGGCTTCTTCAAAATTGTGCGTTACATGCAGCGTGGTTACATCGAGCGCCCGGTGCAGGCGCTGCAGCTCTGCTTCGATTTCCTCGCGGGTTCTCGGATCCAAAGACGACAGCGGCTCGTCCACCAGCAGCACATCGGGAGAAACGCACAGCGCCCGCGCCAGCGCGACCTTTTGCCGCTCACCGCCGGACAGCGTTGTGGGGTCCCGATCCAGCAGCGCCGCGATATTGAACAATTCCACCGCCCGGGAAAATGCCTGGCGCGATTGTTTCGCATCCGTTTTGCGCATGCGCAGACCGAAAAGAATATTGTCCCGAACGCTCAAATGCGGGAAAAGCGCATGATCCTGATAGACAATGCTGACATGCCGCTCTTCGGGGCTCAGCCGGGTGACGTCCCGGCCGCGAAGTCGGATTTCTCCCCGCCGGGGGTGAAAGAGGCCCGCAATGGTTTCCAGGAGCACCGTTTTCCCTGCGCCGGAGGGTCCGACCACCACCATGTATTCGCCGTCTTCGACATCGAGGCTCGCATCTTTGAGCGTGAAGTCTCCCAGTTCGACACAAAGGTTGCGGATGGAAATCATGATCTTTCCCTTCGATACAGCAGAAATCGCAGGACAACAAAAACAACGAGCGAGATGAGAATGAGAATCACCGCAATCGGCCGCGCGTAATTCAACCCGTACGTTTCAAACTTCTCATAAACGAGCACGGGCGCAATCATGGGATGATACGCGATAATAATGACCGCGCCGAATTCGCTCATGCCCCGCGCCCACATCAGAATGCAGCCCGCCGTGATGCTGCGCCGCGCCAAAGGAAAAGAAATACGGGAAAAAGTCTTCCAGGGTGTGGCGCCCAGCGTCCGTGCAACGTTTTCCAGACGTGGATCGACTTTTTTGAATCCTTCTTTGGCGGAGTCGATCAAGAATGGAACACTGACAAACAGCATGGCGATCACGATGCCCGCCAGGGAGTCCAGAAAACGAATCCCGATGCCGTCAAAGGCCTGCCCCATAAAATAATTGCGGCCAAAAACGAACAAAAGCGCGATACCGGCGGCCGAATGCGGAATGACCAGCGGCAGGTCGATAATGCCTTCGATGAGTTTTTTTCCGGGAAACTGCGTTTTGGCCAGAAGATAGGCCAGCGGCACACCCAGGACAAACCCGATGACCGTTGCCAGCAGTGCCGCGTAAAGGGTCAGGAGAATGGAAGACGTAATTTCCGAATCCCGTAAAGATTCCATCAATATGGAAGGACTGGAGGCGAAAATCATTTTTCCCACAGGGGCTATGATAAAAAGTAGAATGATTCCGCCAAGGATTAGAAAAGTTCCCTTGAGCCATGCACGCGGTAAAATCCGGGAGCGCATTCGTAAACCTGCCATGACACCAGCGTCGGTCACAGGCTTCAGGGTTTGCTTCAACTCTTTATGTTCAGTCATCATTCCAAAAGAATAACCTAGCAGAATCGCAGGCGAATCTGCCAATCAATTCTATGTTATTTCTAATCTAATCCGCTGACACCATAGGCAATGGAAACCTGCCTGTCAAGAACAAAAGACAACTTATAATGGTTTATGATTACTTATGAAGGAATATTTTTACAAATTGCCGAGCAGAGTCTTCCGATTTTTCTCGAATCAAATACCTCGCAGCAAGCTGTCGAGGTGTGAAGTGAACGTCATCATATCGCAGCAAGCTGCGGAGAATCAACGCTCGTCCCGCCAAAGCGGGATTAAATCCCTATATCACCATAAGTCTCCAGAAACTTTACGCAATCGGCAAGGCAACGGTTTGTAAAAAACCGGCCTTTGAATGACATAAAATCCTGATTTCAACCAGACATTCGCTCTGCCAAATAAAACAAAATATTGTCCGCATTTTGCACTGGCACTTTAAAAAGAAATTGTGCTATGTTTCCGCCCAACCGGTTTACAAGAGGGCGTAATCTCAACGCGAAAGACAAAGCTGTCATTCAGAAAGCGACACATGAAGAGGAGAGCCAACCATGCCGGGTCCTGATTCCATTCAAAAACGCCAGGAAGAGCTGGCCCAACGCCAATGGCCGATCGCCGACATTGAAGCACGATTCAACCGATTGGCGCA
>JAQVQT010000164.1 GCA_028701435.1 Smithellaceae bacterium
CGATTCTGGTGAGCGGTTTCTCGGAAACGGATCGTGTCCACAAGGCTCAACGGCTCGGAGCGGGCGTGTATGTCAAGAAGCCTTATGTGATGGAAACGATCGGGCTCGCTATTCGAAAGGAGCTGGAACGGTAACCGAGTAAAAGAGAATCCTTTCAGCTTTTCCCGAGGACGGGGAAATAGACCGTAAATGTCGACCCCTCTCCCACGCGGCTTAGCACATCAATGTATCCGTTGTGATCCTTGACCGTTCCCCAGACAATTGACAACCCCAAACCGGTCCCGTTCTTGCCCATCGCTTTTCGCGTATAAAACGGCTCGAAGATCTTTTTTTTATTTTCATCGGCAATGCCGGTCCCCGTATCGGACACCTTCAGGACGACGTAGTCCCCTGCACGGACTTCATCGTGGCCGATGATCGTATCTTCCAGGCGGCGGTTTTCGGTTCGAATGGTCACCTCGCCCTCACCGGTGATCGCTTCCGCCGCGTTGGATACCAGATTCATCAGCATCTTCTCCAGCGCGGCCTGCGACCCTTTGATATCGGGAAGGCGGGGGTCGCATTCCGTCCTGAAGCACACCCGTGAATAATCCGCTTTCATCTTCTGAAACGCCGGAGTCGTCAGAAAACCTGAAATCACCGGGTTGAGATTCACGACGTCCCCGGCCATGGCGACCCCCCTCCTGGCCAGGGTCAGAAGATCCTGAATGATCATCGTGCCCCGCTGTGTGGACTGAATCATCTTATTGACATATTGTCTGGCTTTCCCGTCCTCGGGTATTTCCGCGAGTAAAAGCTCCGCATATCCGCCGAGGATTCCCAGAATATTGTTGAGTACGTGAGCCACGCCGCCCGCCAGTTGCCCGAGGGACTCCATCTGCTCCACGCGGTGCAGGCGTTCCGCCAACTTTTGCTTCTCTTCCTCCGCCTGCTTTCGTTCCGTGACATCCCGGGCCACGCCCCGGAAACCGATGATCCGGTCCTGTTCATCGAGGACGGGGCTCACCCAGGACTCTAAATTCCTTTTCGATCCGTCCTTCCGGCTCACCCCGTGCTCCAGTAAATGAACGGGCTTTCCCGTCCGGTACACATTCAGGAAAGCATCCCTGACCTGCCGGTCGGTTTCGGGCGTTATCAGCTGCCTGTAGTTCGTCCCCGAAAGCTCTTCCCATGAATAACCCGTTTTTCGAACCATGGCTTCATTGAAAAAAACGTAGTTGCCCTCCAGGTCCACCTCATAGTAGGCGTCATCCAGATTTTCCAGAACGTTCCTGTACCTCTTTTCGCTTTCCCGCAGGGCCGCCTCCACCCGCTTGCGGTCGCTGATATCCCGGATAATGGTGGAGAAGTACTCCGGCGTGCCGTCCGGCGAACGATGCGCGATGATCACCTGGGAAACCGGCCTCTCCACTCCGTCGCGGCTGACGATCGCGGTTTCACCCTCCCAGACGCCCTGCCGGATCGCCCCCGGAAATCCCTCGTCCCGCAAGATCTTCCATGCCCATGCCGGGTGCATCCGGGATATATCAAACGCGCTCAGGTCCTCTTCGGCGCCAACACCCGCCACGCTCCGCCCGGCCGCGTTGAGGTAGATCACCAGCCCGTCCGGTGAAGCAATTCCGACCAGATCACTCGTACTGTCCAGGATGGAGGTCAGGCGGACGATATCCCTTTCCGTTTTCCGATGCTCCGCGGTTTGCCGCGCATTCTGAATGCTTTCTTTTTCCAACTCACCGGAACGCTCCATGCCTTCCTCCACCCGGTTGTTTTCGAAGTCATTTTTCGAGAATGAATCCCCAAGGAACGGGAGACGAAGTATAAAAAGATGGCAAGAGTCTGTCAAGACAAATGAAGCCCGCCGACGAAGAAACACGACGAAGAAACCGATTGACATTAAAGATGGTTTTTCTTATACTCCGGCCAAACGAAAAACAGAGAATGTGTGCGCAATATCCATACTCAACAGGAAGGACGGGGGGGGGAATAATGAAAATTTTAGTCGCATATGTCGGAGGGTTGGACGTCGATCAGGCGGTGCTGGAAGTGGCAAAAAAACACGCCAAAGCTTTTAACGCTTCTCTGTATATTGCCTGTTCCATGGAACGGGTATCGGAGAGAGAACGCAGGGACCTGGACAAAGTTGAAAAGCACCTCGCCTATGTCAAGGAAACGATGGATGCCGAAGGAATTGAATGCGAAACCCATATTCTGGTGCGGGGCCTCACCCCCGGAGAAGACATTGTGGAATTCGCGTCCGACAAGAAAGTGGATGAAATTATCATCGGCATCGAGAAAAAGTCCAAAGTCGGCAAGCTTCTGTTCGGATCCAATGCCCAGTACATTATTCTGCAGTCCGCCTGTCCGGTGGTTTCCGTAAAATAACGACAACCGGCTGTAAAAAAAGGCTTGCCCCGCGGGGCAAGCCTTTTTTTGTCACTTTTCAGAAACGGACGGCTACTTCTTCCGCTTGGCCAGCTCTTCCGCCCTCAGTTCTTTGCGCAGAACCTTGCCGACGGTGGATTTCGGCAGTTCTTTACGGAATTCGACTTCCGTGGGCAGCTTGTAGGTGGCCAGTTTCGACTTGCCGTATTCAATCATCTCTTCGGCCGTCGCCGTTTCGCCTTCTTTCAGAACGATGAACAGCTTGACGTTTTCCCCCCGCTTTGCATCGGGAATGCCGATGGCGCAGGCTTCCATGACCTTCGGATGCTCGTAGTATGCTTCATCAATATCCCGGGGATAGACATTGAAACCGCCGCTGATGATCATGTCCTTCTTGCGGTCAACGATGTAGAAATATCCGTCCTCGTCCATCGTGGCGATATCACCCGTATAGCACCAGCCGTTTCTGAGCAGACCGGCGGTTTCCTCGGGTTTATTCAGATAGCCCTTGGTCACCTGCGGGCCGCGAATAATGAGTTCGCCCGGCTCGCCTACGGGCATATCCGTCTCGCCCTTGTCCAGATCGACGATGCGGCATTCGGTGTCCGAGATGGGCAGGCCGATCGAACCGATTTTCCGAACACCTTCGAATGGATTGGTGTGGGTCACCGGCGTGGTTTCCGTCATGCCGAAACCTTCACAGATGACCGACCCCGCCGTCTTTTCAAAATCATGAATCACTTCGACGGGCAGTGGAGCGCTGCCGGAAAAGAAGCCTTTGAAGCAGGTCATATCGGTCGTCTTCATATTCGGATGATTCAGCATGCCGATAAACATGGTTGGAACCAGCGCGCCGAAGTTGGGTTTGAATTTACGAATCGCTTCCAGAAGGGGCTCCGGCTGCGGTTTGGGAATCAGGATATCGCCCCATCCCTGAATAATGGAGAAATTCATCGCGCAGGACATGCCGAAAACATGGAAGAAGGGCAGCGCGCCCAGGTTGACATTGTAGGTTCCGGTGAACTTCGGGAACCAGGCGCGAATCTGCTGTACCTGCTTGCTGATGTTGCCGTGCGTCAGGATAACGCCCTTGGAAACGCCGGTCGTACCGCCGGTGTACTGATACATCGCCGTATCGTCAAACGTCAGCTTTGCCTTGGGCGGGTTGGGCTGGGATTTTGCAATGCAGTCCTTCCATCGCAGAACGTCATTGGCCTGTTTGATGGGTTTTGCCGGCAGCAGGCCCTTTTTCTTGCCGACCAGCGGGAAGAGAAGATTGACCGGGAAAGGCAGATAGTCGCCGATGGAGGTGATAATAATCTGCTTCACCTTGGTTTTGGGCCTTAAGTCGATCATCCGGTTGGCCAGCAGGTCGATGATGATCATGATTTTGGCGCCGGAATCGTTGAGCTGATGCTCCAGTTCACGGTCGGAATAGGTGGGGTTGTTTAAAACAACAATGCCACCCAGTCGATGGATGGCATAATAGGCGACGACGCAAGGAATCATGTTGGGCAGAATGATGGCCACGGCATCGCCTTTTTTGATGCCGACGCCGGCGAGCCAGGTGGCGAAACGGTCCACCATGTCTTTCAACTCTTTGTAAGTCATGGTGTAGCCCTGGAAATTCAGCGCCATGCGATCCGGGTTTTGGGCAGCACTTCTGTCCAGAATGTCGGGCATGCAGATTTCTTCGTATTGAATTTTTTCAGGAACACCCTTGTCGTAAGATTTCAACCACGGTTTCGACGCATACGATACTTCTCCAGCCATTTTAACTTCCCTCCTATTTTGGTGTTAAGATGTTGTGAATGAAGCAAACAATATCCTGCGGTCTTGCTGGTGATGAATCTTCTGTAATCCCTCCTCAAGTTTAATTTTTACGATAAAGCCAAAAACAAATGGTTGATAATTGTGGGGTTCTTATCAATATTTTTTAGTAATTGCCATAAAATATTGTTCCCGTAAGCCAAAAGATTTCATATCTTATGCTATTTCGAATATTTAGACTTTCATTTTTCACCGCGTCTCTGTTCAACGATCGCCCCATGACCCGTGAACTCCGACCCGCAGGGAATAGTTTTGCCACCCGCATGGGTGGTCGCAACTGTTTCCTGCAACTATTAATC
>JAQVQT010000165.1 GCA_028701435.1 Smithellaceae bacterium
CCCGGCTTTCGCCGCCAGCTTCGCAACTTGATCGATTTTTTGATCCATAAAAGACGGGTGCTCCTTTGATCGAAACAATGTGCAGCGCGAGTAAAATACACCATCCGCTTCAAAAATCAAAAGAAAATCTCCCGTTCGGCCCGCCTCAGAACAGCGTTTTTGCCGTATCCTCCATCATCTTCTTGAGGCCGGCGGCGTCGCCTGACTTCATCAGGATGCTAATTTTCCGCACGACGCGTGCGTAGGACGCAATGATCTTTTTCGTGCGGGGATTTCCGGCAAGAATGTCCGTGTAAAGCCCCGGCGTTTCGGTAAACACCTTTTGCACCATCTCCATTTTGTTCTTAAACATCGGTGTGGAGTACGGCTGCAGATCCGGAAAAGAAATTCCCGCTTCGGCAACCGCCATGCCCAGGACGATGGTGTTGAAATGGTTGAGCGCCTGAACGACGGACATCATCTTGTCATGCACCTCGGGCGTTGTCTCCAGAACCGGATAACCGGCTTTTCCAAAAACGTCCTTCATCAATGCAAAGCCGTCATCGCCCCGCCCCCGGCAAAGAACCACGGAATGTCCGGCGGGATCGCCGACCGACGGACCAAAGAGCGGGTGGCAGCCGACGACATCGGCCTGGGAATGAGAGAGCATCAATGTCACCGGCTCCGTTTTCAGCGACGTCAAATCCATCAGCAGCCGGCCTTGCTTCACCCTTGGACCTATCTCACGGATAACATCCGCCGTGGCCGCAATTGGCACGGCAACCACCACCACGTCGCAGCGGTCGGCTAAATCCGCCGCCGTGGTTTTCGTTTCTCTGCCCGCCACACGAACGGCAAAGCCCTGCTCGCGAAGCAGACCGGCCATCCAGCGGCCCATGCCGTGCGTGCCGCCGATAATGCCCGCCGTCATTTTTTTCATCGCCCACCTGCTTTCCGCCGAAGCCAGTGATCCGCCAACACCAGCAGGACCATCGCCTCACAAACCGGAACGATCCTCGGAATGACGCAAACATCGTGTCTGCCGCCGACCCGGATCGAACGCTTCCGTCCTCTTTCGTCCACCGTCTGCTGGGGCAGTGCGATGGAGGGAATGGGCTTGCAGTACACCCGGAGGACAAGGTCCTGGCCGGTGGTGATGCCCGCGAGGATGCCGCCCGCGGAATTTTTGACAAAGCCTTCGGCCTCCATTGGATCGTTGACCTCGGACCCTTTTTTTGACGCGACGGCGCAGCCGTCTCCCACTTCCACGGCCTTCACCGTTCCGATGCTCATCAGGGCTTTGGCCAGATCCGCGTCCATCTTGTCAAAGACCGGCTCTCCCAAACCGGCCGGGCATCCCCGTACCAAAATCTCCACCACGCCTCCCAGCGTGTCCCCTTCCTTCCGAACGGCGGATAGTAGCTCTTCCATTGCCGCCGATGCCTGCGGATCCGGACAATACAGGGAATTTTCACGGACTTTTTCCAGCCAGTGCGGATCCTGCTTCAGAGCCTTCGAAGAAATCTCAATGCCGCCGATGCTGTGAGTATAGGCCGTCACTTCCATGCCGGCGGCCCGGACCACTTTCCGGGCCACGGCACCCGCCGCAACGCGGGCGACGGTTTCGCGCCCCGAAGCACGACCTCCTCCCCGCCAGTCCCGAATGCCGTATTTTTCCCAGTACGTGTAATCCCCGTGACCGGGACGAAATACGTCCTTCAAATCCTCGTAATGCGAAGATTGCGCGTCCGCGTTTGCCACCAGAAGAGAAATCGGCGTGCCGGTGGTTTGACCCTCGAAAACGCCGGACAAAATTTCCACCCGGTCTTTCTCAGTGCGGGACGTGGAAGCCGCTGACGTGGAAGGCCTGCGGCGATCCAGCTCCCGCTGAATCTCTTCGACAGCCAGTTCGATCCCGGCCGGACAACCGTCAATCACAGCGCCCAGCGCGGGGCCGTGCGACTCCCCCCACGTCGTTGTGCAAAACAGGGTTCCCCAGGTATTGCCTGCCATACATCCTCCGCCAATCGTTATTGGATCGTCTTCTGTTTCAAGGTCTGCATTTTTGACACGATGCCCGCCTTCAAAAGCTGCCGATAAATCTCTTCCGCCACCTGTACGATATTTTTGTTTCGCGTGTCCACCGTGTAATCGGCGCTTGCCTCGTATAGGGGAGTGCGTTCTGCCAAAACGACGCGGGTCTCTTCGATCAGATCTCCCGCGGCGAGCGGCGGTCGGCTGTTCGCTTGTTTCACATCGCGCCGCAGCCGTTCTACGATATCCGGCAGGTCCGCTTTCAGGTAAATCACGATACCCATTTTCTTCAGCAGCTTCCGGTTTCGTTCGGTCAGAACCGCTCCGCCGCCGGTCGCCAGGACGCAAACCGTCGGTTCCTGAAGAGAAGCCAGTGTTTGCGTTTCTCTCTGCCGGAATTCCTGCCACCCCGCAAGCGCGACCATATCCGCAATGGACATCCCCGCCGTTTTTTCTATAAGCCGGTCTGCGTCCAAAAAGGGAACTCCGAGTTTTCGCGACAAACGCCTGCCCACCGTGGACTTTCCCGCTGCCCGGTAACCGATCAGGATGATTTTCATAATTTGGCCAGCTCCCGCCAGAAACCCGGAAAAGATTTGTCCACGCATTTTTTGTCGGCGATCGCGATCCCCGGCGTCACCAACCCCGCAACCGCAAAGCTCATCGCAATGCGGTGATCGTTGTATGTTTCAATGTTCGCCGCGGCGGGCTTACCTCCCTCAATGATCAGGCCGTCCGGACGTTCGGATGCGGCGATTCCCATCCGGCCGAGTTCGCTGGCCATCGCCGCCAGGCGGTTGCTTTCCTTGATTCTCAGATGGGCGGCATTGGTAATCACCGTTTTCCCCCTGCGATACGCAGCCAGTACTCCGACCGTCGGCACCATGTCCGGCATATTTCCCATGTCCAGCGTCACATCGCCCGCGGCAAGACCGCCGGGCGCGCTGACTTCCACCCACGTCTCACCGCATTCTATTCGGCAGCCCAGTTTCTCCAGAACGTCCAGCAGGCCAATGTCCCCCTGGACGGAGTCGCGGCGAATACCGTAAACGCGGACCGGCCTTTTCAAAAGGGCTCCCGCCAGAAAAAAATACGAGGCGCTGGAGGCATCCCCCTCCACTTCGTAATTGCGTCCCGTATAAATCGGCTGCGTCCCGACCCTGTATAGTTGGCGGTCTGTTTGCGTAATCTTCGCGCCGAAATCCTTCATGACGCCGACGGTTAAATCAATGTAGGGCGCGGAAACGATATTTCCCGTGAGGGAAAGTTCGATCCCCTTGGCTGTGTAGGGAGCGCACAAAAGCAACGCCGAAACATACTGCGAGCTCTCGATGTCCGTCAGTGTAATTTGCCCGCCCTTCAGGCCGTTGGATGAAACGGTTACGGGCGGGCACTGGTTTTTGCACTCAATGCTTACCCCCATATCCTTCAGGGCCGCAACCAGAGGGCCGACCGGCCTTTCCAGCAAACGCGGCTCACCGGTCAGAACATACATTCCGCGTCCCAGGCAAACCAGCGCCGTTAAAAACCGCAGCGCCGTGCCGTTGTTTCCCAAAAAGATTTCATGGTCAGGATTGGCAATCACTCCGCTGGTTCCAACGACCCTGATACCGTTGTCAACCGTTTCCAGTTGAGCACCCAGCTGCTTCAGGCCTTCCATCAGTCGCAGGGTGTCATCCGCAATGAGAGCGCCTCGGATCAACGACTCTCCCACGGCCAGCGCGGCGGCAATCAAAGCCCGCTGCGTCAGACTCTTTGATCCGGGCACCTTCACGCTTGAAACAGGTTTTGACAATTTAGCTTCAGGATTCATACCGCATCAACCTTTCGCGAACGGCATCTCTCATAACAGCCAGAGGAGCTTTTCTTCCCGTCCATAACTTCAATTGCCGCGCTCCCTGCCGGACAAACATTTCCAGCCCCGGGATGGTCTTGCATCCTTTCGCCTCCGCATCCCGAATCAATCTGGTCTTCAGGGGATTGTAAACGACATCCGCTACAACTCGGTAGTTGGCCAGAATGGACGAATCGACCGGCGATGAATGAAGGTTCGGAAACATGCCGACCGGCGTCGTATGAATGAGGCCGAAGGCCCGGATTTTATCGATTTCCGACAACGGATAAAACGGACAATCGAACCGGGCGGCCAGTTCCCTGCCCATCTCCGTCGTCCGGTTCACAATGATCGGCCTTCCGCCTTCTTTTGTAATTCCGTATGCGGCTGCCCGCGCTGTTCCGCCCGCTCCCAGAATGATAAATTTCTTGCCCTTCATCTGTGTCTCCGCACGCAACGCATCCATCAGGGCCGACCAGTCGGTGTTATGGCCAATCAGGCGGCCGTGATCATTCACGATCGTGTTGACCGCTCCCACGGCGGCCGCGTCCGCGTCTATTTCGTCGAGATAGTCCATGACCGCCGTTTTGAACGGAATTGTAACCGATGCGCCCCGAATGTTCATTGCCCGAATACCGGCTACAGCGGCGGCCAGATCGC
>JAQVQT010000166.1 GCA_028701435.1 Smithellaceae bacterium
GCTGACGATGAATCCGTCGATCATGTATGCAATGAAACGCCGCCAGAAGCCCGCGAATGCGTAGGTTGTCATGTTCCGTCCCCCTCAAAACTGAATATGCCCTTCTCGTACTGGATGATCGACAGAATTGCCGCCGCCGCTGTTTCTACTTTTAAAATCTGCCGGCCGAGGCTCACGGAAATGAAGCCGTTTTCCCTGGCACGATCCACTTCCTCCCGGGTAAGCCCGCCTTCCGGTCCGACCACAATAAAATAATGCGCCGCGCCGGAACACCGGTCATTGTGCAAAACGTCCCGAATCGTTTGCCGGTCCTCTTCCTCCCAGAAAATCAGCTTCCGCGCGCCGGAATCCGCACGTTTCAGCATGTCGGCAAAGGACAGGACCGGCTCCACCAAGGTCACGTAGGAATTGCGCGTGCAGCGCGCCGCCTCCTGAACGATCTTTTGCCAGCGGGCAACTTTCGCCGATGATTTTTCCTCTTCGATCCTTCGGACGGAACGGGCCGCCGCCACGGGGATGATGACGTCCGTCCCCAGCTCCGCGGCCGTCTTGACGATTCCATCCATTTTTCCCGCTTTGGGAATCCCCTGCGCCAGCGTCAGGCGGATTTTTCTCTGGGCCGGCGGAAGGGGCGCGCCCAGACGGACCGCCACGCCGGACGCGCTGAAATTTTCGATTTGCGCTTCAAACTCGTGGCCGTAGCCGTCAAAGACCAGAATGGCGTCGCCCGGCTTCAGGCGCAGAACCGTCTTCAGATACCGAAGATGATCCGCGCCGAGCACGCAGTGTGAAGCGTTTTGCAGCGTCTCGGAACTGTAGATTCGGGGCAACGTCAACGTCGGGCACTTTCCAGTAAAAAGATTGGCTTGCCGCCTGAAAGCAATCAGGACGGTCCGCCGTTTTCCTTGCGAAGCACGCAGCAGACCCATTCCTTCTCGGTCAGTAGGCGATGCTGAACCAGCGGCGCAACCATGAAATGCTCTTCCATGGCGGACACGTCGTTTTCAATGATCCCCGAAATAATCAGGTAACCGCCGGGCATGAGCAGTCGCACCAGCTGCGGGCGCATCTTCAGCAGCAATTTGGCCGTCAGATTGGCGATGATCAGATTGCGCGGCTGATTCATTTGCGCCGCGTCTTTGTTGCAGATTTTGATTCGGTCTTCCACCGCGTTGATAATCGCGTTCTGCGCCGCGATTTCCGTGGCCCTGGGATCGTTGTCCACGCAAATCACATCCTGCGCGCCCATTTTGGCGGCGGTGATGCCCAGAATGCCGGTGCCGCATCCGGCATCGAGCACCTTCCATTCGCTGATCGAACGGTCCTTCAGAATAATATCCTCAATCGCTTCCATGCACATGCGCGTGGACGCGTGCTGACCGGTTCCGAAAGCCATGCCAGGATCAATTTCCACGACAATGTCGCGGCTGTCCGGCGCGTATCGTTCCCAAGTCGGTTTGACGACAATATTCCTGCACACGCGGATCGGCTTGAAATACTTTTTCCACTGCTCTCCCCAGTCGGGATCGGTGATGGTTTCGGATGAAAGCACGGGCGCGGCGGCATCCGGAAAGATTTCTTCAAGGCTCTTCAGATATTTGTGAACGGCCTTCATCCGCTTTTCAGCGCGCACGTCGGCGGGAAAGAAGGCGTTGATGACTTCCAGCCCTGAGGATTCGGGAAAATCATCGGCACCGGGCGGCATCAGCGATTCGGAAAAAACGCCCTGCGCCCCCGTTTCTTCCAGGAAATTGCTTAGGGCGTCGATTTGTTCCGCGGGCGCCGAAATCTGAATTTTCAACCATTTTTCGGGTTCTTTTTGCGTCATGGCCCAGCCTTCAATGAGGTATTGTAAAAAGCGGCCTTTATATAGCCTGTTCTGCCGAATATATCAAGTCGCCCGGCCATTACGGCGGCGTGCAAATCCCGCTTGACAAAAACAGGCCCCGGGGCTTATTCTGACACTGGTAATACCACCAGCCAGGAAGGCCGCTGAGGAGATGTTATGCAGGAACCCCTTGTTGAACCCATTCGCACCGACAGTCTCAAAGAGATCTTCGTGCTCCGGTTTGAAGAGCTGATTCTTTCCGGAAAAATCAAAATCGGAGAGAAACTTCCGCCGGAGCGGGAGCTTGCCATGCAGTTGGGCGTGAGCCGCCCGGTGGTGCACGAAGGGCTGGTCGAACTGGCGTCGCGCGGACTGGTCAGCCTCAAACCGCGCTTCGGCGCCACCGTCAATGATTATCGCAGGGAGGGCTCCATCGCCCTGATGGCTTCGCTGATTCAGTACCAGAAAGGGAATCTGGAACCGGCGCTTCTGGAAAGCCTGCTGCAGATTCGAATGATGCTGGAGCCGCCCTTCGCGAGGCTGGCGGCCCGCAACCGGACTTCAGGACAAATCCTGGAGATGCACGGCATTCTGGAAAAGGAGACGGCGGCCAACGGTCGAAACGTCCAGGCGCTGACGGACCTCGATTTCGAATTCCATCTGCTGATTGCGCTGGCTTCCGGCAACCGGGTTTACCCGCTGCTTTTGAACTCGTTTAGGTCGGTTTACACAAACCTTTCCGGCCAGTTTTTCAGGAACACGAAAGTCACCGCCGTCGTCCACGGTTATCATAAAGAAATGGTCAGGGCCGTGGAATCCGGCAACGAAACCAAGGCAGTCTCCGTGATGAAGGCCATTCTGAACCACGGAGAAAAGCATCTTCGGGAAATGATCGGGCAGGAAAGTCTGCCCCTGTAACCTTTTTTACCGGGAGGGAACCATGAAAACCGCACTGGCAAACGAAGTTCATCTGAAAGAGCCCAAAGCATTATCCGGCCGCATTGAGTGGCTTCGCGATTATTATTTCCGGGGAACGGAGCGGCCCTGGAACAACGAATTCACCTGCTGGACGACCGGAACGCCCTGGGATGTGATCTACAATGAAATGACGTTTTACATCGTGCCGGAAACCTACACGCTGCTCAACACACTGGGCGCCTCCTATCTGCAGGCCGCGCGGCCCGTGGCCCTGCACCCGGATTTCTGGACCTGGTCGCTCGTGGAACGGAGGGCCTGGTTTGTGAAGGAAGCTATCGTGAACTACGTGCCGCAGGAAATCCTGCCGGGGGATTTGCTGGCCGGCGCGAGGTTCAACCTTCAAACGTCCATGTGCTTCACTAAAGAGGAAAGCAGGACCTGGCAAAAGCTGGTCAAGGGGAAAAACGGCGCAAGGACGAAGATGAAATGGTTCCATGACCACGGATATGGAAACGCGGGCGCCACCAGCGGCCATCTCATTCCCGGCCATGAACGTCTTCTTCGCATGGGCTGGAAAGGCGTGCATGCGGAATTGCTCTCCCTGTACAACTCGCTTCGCGACACCGAGCGGTCGGGAGCCAAGGGAGCCCAGCTCCGTGCCATGATGACCGCGTCCACCATGGCGCGCGATCTGGCCGCGAAATACCGGTCTCTGTGTGAGGATCTGGCGCAAAAGGAGCCGGATGCCGGCCGCGCGGCCGAGCTTCGAACGATGGCCGCCCATCTCAGCCGCGTGCCGTGGGAGCCCCCGACAAACTTCTGGGAAGCCATGCAGGCGCTCTGGCTGAACCACATGCTGGTCATGACGGACGAGAATTACCCGGGCGCGGGCGTTTCCTTCGGGCGGGCGGACCAGTATCTTTACCCGTATTACGAAAAATCAATCCGCGACGGCATGCCGAGGGAATGGGCCAAGGAAATTCTCAAATGCTTCTGGGTCCATGCCAACACGGCATACGACGCCATGATCCGCAACGGCAACCAGGGCATTACGGCGGGCTTCGGCCAGTTGATCACGCTTTCCGGCCTCGGGGCCGACGGACGCGACATGACCAATGATCTGACCTACGCCATGCTGGAAGTGATCGATGAAATGTCGCCCATTCTGGAGCCCAAGCCGAACGTGCGCCTGCATCGCAACAGTCCCGAAGAGCTCTACGACAAGATCGTGGACATGATCGAATCCAGCCAGGGCGCGCCTTTCCTGTTGAATTTTGACGAGCGCTCCATGGCCGGCATGATGCTGGAGGCCAAAAAGGCGGGGCTTGCACATCTGATCCACGAGGACAACGTCCACGAATACGCGCCCGTCGGATGCCTGGAGAACACCATGGTCGGAAATGACCGTTCGGGAACCGTGGACAACAACCTTAATTTGCTCAAGGCCGTCGAACTTGCGATGACGGGCGGCAAAGACCTGCTGCCCTTCCATGATCCCATGACCGGAAAAACCGAAGCCGTTCGGCAGGACGGCCCCCAAACACCGGACGCGGCGGCGATTCAAACCTGGGAAGAATTCTGGGAAGCGTATGCGGCCCAGACGCGCTACATCATTCAAAAGTGCGTGGACCTGTACGAAACATCCGAATCCATCCGCGCCCGATTCTTCCCGACGCCCTATCTTTCCTGCATGGTCGAGGGCTGCGCCGAGCAG
>JAQVQT010000167.1:0-3190 GCA_028701435.1 Smithellaceae bacterium
GTATTCGTACCCGGCGGTAAACGCCTTGCGGTTGATGTCCGCCAGCGCCTTTTTTCGGCTTCCCATGATCGTCTCCAGGGTTTTCAGATAAATTTCCGGCGGGACAATGCCCGACTGTCGGACGAAGGCGCCCATCATTACAATATTGGCGGTCCGGTAGTTGCCGAGTTCCTGGGCCATGTCGGAGCAGGGGATATAAAAAGTCGTGACGTCCTGACGGCTGGGGGACGCCTCGACAATTGAGGAATTGATCAGGATGCTTCCCTCGGCGGTCACGCGGTTTTGAAAGGTAAACAGCGCGGGCTGGTTCATCACCACCAGATAGTTCGGCTCCGAAGCGACGGGCGAGGCGATTTCATCATCGCTCACCGCCACGGTGCAGTTGGCCGTTCCACCCCTCATTTCCGCGCCGTAGGCGGGCAGGTAGGTGACGTGGTAGCCCTTGCTCATCGCGCTCTGGGCCAGGCTGGTGCCCATCATCATGACGCCCTGTCCGCCGAAGCCTGAGAAGATCGTTTTGATGATCATGGCCGGGCCTCCGCCGTTTTTCCGGCTTGTCCGGTCAGGTCTTTGTAAACGCCGGGAGGAAAGACTTTGCTCATGACCTCGTCAATGTATTTGCAGGAATCGACGGACGACAGCTTCCAGTTGGTCGGGCACAGGGAAAGCACTTCCACCAGGGAAAACCCCTTGCCGTCGAGCTGGCACTGAAAAGCTTTCCGAATGGCTTTTTTGGTTTTGTTGACGCCGGCCGGGGAGCTGACCGCGCATCGCTCCACATAGGTGGTGCCGTCGAGCTGGGAAAATATTTCGCTGACCTTGACCGGATGGCCGTCCACGGTAGAATTGCGTCCCGCGGGCGTGGTGGTGGAGCGCTGATTCAGCATGGTGGTCGGGGCCATCTGTCCGCCGGTCATGCCGTACACCGCGTTGTTGATGAAGATGACGCTGATGTTTTCCCCGCGGTTGGCGGCGTGAAAACTCTCGGCGATTCCGATCGCGGCAAGGTCTCCGTCGCCCTGGTAGGAGAAAACGAGCCGGTCGGGAAGGCAGCGCTTGATGGCGGTCGCCATGGCCGGACCGCGACCGTGAAGCGCTTCAATCATATCCACGTCAAAGTAATTGTAGGCCAGCACGGCGCATCCGGCCGGCGGAACGCCGATCGTGATGCCCCGAATGCCCAGTTCGTCAATCACTTCGGCGACCAGACGATGGACGATGCTGTGCCCGCAGCCGGGACAGTAATGAAAAATATTTTCTTTCAGGCTCTCGGGATGTTTGAAAACGATCTTGGCCATGGTGAATCAGTCCTTTTGCTCATAGACTCTGGCGATGACGTTGGCCAGTTCCGCGGGCGTCGGCACGGCGCCGCCCGGTCGTCCGTGAAATTCGATATCGGCGTATCCCTGCAGGGCCAGTCGAACGTCTTCCAGCATCTGGCCGGTGCTCATTTCAAACACCAGGAAATTTTTTACCGTTGCCGAAAGGGTGCGCAGTCTCATTTCCGGGAAAGGCCACAGGGTAATCGGCCGGAAAAGCCCGATCTTCATGTCGTGGCTGCGCAGTCTTTTAATGGCGCCCTTGGCGATGCGCGCCGCGGTTCCGTAAGCGACGATGACCAGTTTGGCGTCGTCGAGACGATGTTCTTCGTATCGGGTTTCGTTTTCGGAGATCACTTCGTATTTCCGGGCCAGCTTCCAGTTGTGCGCTTCGCTGTCCACCGGGTCCAGAAGAAGACCGCGGATAAATTTGCTTTTGCCGTCTCCGGAGCCGCGCAGCATGAATTTTTCCGGATACTGCCGGGGTTTGGGCTTTTTAAAGATCACCGGCTCCATCATCTGGCCCATCATGCCGTCGGCCAGAATCATGGCGGGCGTGCGGTACTTGTCGGCCAGATCAAAGGCGTCCATGGTTAAATCCGCCAGCTCCTGGCAGCTTCCCGGCGCGAAAACGATGGTGCGGTAATCACCGTGGCCGCCGCCCCGCGTGGCCTGAAAATAATCTCCCTGCGACGGAAGGATGTTGCCCAGTCCCGGGCCTCCGCGCATAATATTCACGATGATTCCGGGAAGCTCCTGCGCCGCCATGGAAGAAATGCCTTCCTGCTTCAGGGAGATGCCGGGACCTGAGGAGGAGGTCATCACCCGGGCGCCCGTGGCCGAAGCGCCGGCGATCATGTTGATGGCCGCCACTTCGCTTTCGGACTGAATGAAGATGCCGCCTTCCGCGTTTCTCATGTGCTCGGCCATGTATTCGGTCAGTTCGTTCTGCGGCGTGATCGGATAGCCGGCGTAAAAACGGCAGCCCGCGCGGATCGCGGCTTCGCCGATCACATTGTTTCCGGACATCAGGACTTTATTCACGATATACCTCTATGGCGACTTCCGGACACATGGTCGCACAAATCGCGCAGCCGTTGCATTCTTTGGTTTCATCGACGCAAACGGGATGATAGCCCTGCGCGTTGTATTCTTTGGACGGCATGATATGGCCTTTGGGGCAGAAATGCACGCAGAGCTGGCATTCCTTGCAAAGTTCCTTTTTGATCAGAATATAACCTTTCAAAACATATCCTTGAATCCGTTTTTGCCTGTCAAGCAATTCCTTTTGGCGGATGCTATCTTGCGCATAATGTTCATAAAGTCAAGAAATTTTCCTTCAGATTATTCGGGCAACATCCGTCAGGGCTTCAGATTTTGCCGATCTGGAAACCTTCCAGCTTGATGGCCACCGAGCGCTGCATCAGATCGATGGAAATGACGAAAAGCTCTTTTTCCAGATCGCTTTTGATCACCGTGCCCTCAATGCCGGCAAAGGGCCCGTCCAGGATCCGCGCCGGTTCCCCCGTCTTCGGATACTGCAGGGAAAACATTTCAACCTTTCTCTCCACGATGCGCTGGATGGCGGCGATTTTTTCATCCGGCACGGGAATAGGCTCGGTGTTCAATTTTTTGCCCAGGATTCGGACAACGCCGAATGTCTTGAGGATGGTCAGCTTGGTTTCATTGTCCAGCTCCGCGTTGACGAAAAGATAGCCGGGGAAAAGGGGCACCATGATCTTCTTTTTCCGGTCTTTTCGCTTGCTCCAGACCTCCATCTCCGGTAAAAACGTCGTCAGGCTTTTTTGGGCGAGCAAGGCGTGGGCTTTATATTCGTGGCGGCTTTTGGTGGAGACGGCATACCAGGGCAT
>JAQVQT010000167.1:3290-4449 GCA_028701435.1 Smithellaceae bacterium
AATGTAGCGCGGGTCTTCAGACCCGTGAATGATGAATCATGGCAAAGCTTTCAAGCGCACCTAAAGGTACGCACTACATGAAAAATGTAGCGCGGGTCTTCAGACCCGTGAATGACGAATCATGGTAAAGCTTTCAAGCGCACCTAAAGGTACGCACTACATAAACAATGTAGCACGGGTCTTCAGACCCGTGAATGACTATAGCATGTGTTTGTTTTTTGCAATGGAGAAATGATGAAACAAATTCGCCTCAACGGTCTGACGCTCGCGCTGGACGAAAAAGAGGAAAGCCTGAAGGAAAAGGCGGCCGGCGCGCTGGGCGCGCCGTCTGGAAACATTGCGTCGCTTTCCGTTATTAAAAGAGCCCTGGATGCCAGGCGCAACCGGCCTCCGCGCTTTGTCTATGCGGTAAAGATAAGTTTGATTGACGGCACGGATCTTCCGAAAATACTTCCGGAGGGAATCCGGATGGAGCCGTTTTTTGAAGAGCCGGCTGCAACACCGTCTGATGCCCCCCGACGGGTAGACGGTGTCGCAATTACCTCTTTGTCATTGCGAGCTCCCGCAGGGAGCGCGGCAATCTCTTTGTTATCCGACAGACATGAGATTGCTTCGGTCGCTGCACTCCCTCGCAATGACATGGCAAAACAGTCTCCCCACGGACGGTACGAAGCGCCGGGGGTGGAAAGACTCCCCGTTGTGGTCGTCGGCAGCGGTCCGGCGGGACTTTTTGCCGCCTACAGGCTTGCTCTGAATGCCGTTCCCGTTCTGCTGCTGGAAAGGGGGCGGCCCGTTGAACAGCGGGCGGCGGACGTGAGGCTTTTCTGGGAGCAGGGCATTCTCCATCCGGAAAGCAATGTTTTGTTTGGCGAGGGCGGCGCGGGAACTTTTTCCGACGGAAAACTGACCAGCCGGTCCAAAAATCCCGCCGCCGGATGGGTAAAAAAAGTGCTGGTGGAAATGGGCGCTTCGGAGGCAATTCTAACGGACGCCAAGCCGCATATCGGAACGGACCGGCTGCGTCTTGTGATCCTGCGCTTGAGGCAAAAACTTATAGAGCTGGGGTGCGACATTCGCTTTGAAAACCGGGTGACGGATATTGTGATCCGCGACGGCAAAATCGCGGCGGTGGCAATCAACGACCGGCAGGAAATCGAAA
>JAQVQT010000020.1 GCA_028701435.1 Smithellaceae bacterium
CTGATCGTCAGCTTCGATCCTGAAGTGATGGGAATCACGTGGCTGTCCCTGAAAATATCGGGGACGGCCACGTTCATCAGCCTGTTCTTCGGCGTTTCCGTCGGGACGGTCGTCGCGTTAAACAACTTTCCGGGAAAAAGGCTGGTCATCAGCATTATCAACACGGGCATGGGATTGCCGCCCGTGGTGGTGGGTCTTTTTGTGACCATCATGATCTGGCGCAGCGGGCCGCTGGGGTTCCTGGAAATCCTCTACACCCCGTATGCGATGATCATCGCCCAGGCCATCATTGCCACGCCGATCGTCATGGGCATTTCGCTGGCCTCGATTCAGAATCTGCCGCCCAACCTGCGCCTGCAGATTCTGTCGCTGGGCGCCAGCCGAATGCAGATGGTATGGGTTCTCATCAAGGAATCCCGCCTTCCGCTCTTGGCTGCCGTCATGGCGGGATTCGGCGGCGTGATTTCCGAGGTCGGCGCCTCGATCATGGTCGGCGGCAACATCAAGGGCTATTCGCGCGTGCTGACGACCGCGACGGTGATGGAAACCGGAAAGGGGAATTTTGACATTGCCATTGCCCTGGGCATTATCCTCCTCATTCTGGCGTTTCTGGTCAATCTTTTGCTCACACAAATTCAGCAAAGGCAGCATCCAAGATGAGCACCATTTTGAGCGTCGAAAATTTAATCGTTCACCGCGGCGGCGTCAGGGTGCTGGACATTCGGGAGCTGAAAGTTCAGGAAAGCAGAATTCTGGCCTTAATCGGACCCAACGGCGCGGGCAAATCCACACTGTTGCTGACCATGGCGGGTCTGCTCAAACCGGGGCAGGGGAGAATGTATTATAAGGGACGGCCCGTGGAATCGAGCGCGGAGCGCTCCTGGATGCGCAGGAGTGTTTGTGTTGTTTTCCAGGAGCCGCTGCTGCTCAATACTTCCGTTTTTAAAAATGTTGCCCTGGGTCTCAAGTTCCGCGGGCTTGCGTCAAATGACATTCAAAAAAATGTTGAAGACGCCCTGGCGTATTTCGGCATCAGTTCGCTGGCGAAGAGATCGGCCAAAACGCTTTCCGGCGGCGAGTCCAAAAGAGTGTCGCTGGCGCGCGCCTTTGCACTCAAGCCTCATCTGATTTTGCTCGACGAGGCGTTCAACTCCCTCGATCCGCCGACGCGCGAGTCGCTGATCGATGATCTGCGTCATATTTTGGAAGAGACGAAGATCACCGCCGTGCTGGCGCTGCACGACCGGGAAGAAACTCTGCGCCTGGCCCAGGATGTCACGGTGATGTCTGAAGGACGGCTCATCCAGACGGGCACCACGGCTCAGATTTTCAATCAGCCCCAATCCGAGTTTGTGGCCAATTTTGTCGGCACGGAAACCATTCTGGAAGGGACCGTTCAAAACATCCGGTCGGGTCTGATGGAAGTGCTTGTATCGGGAAAAACGATCGAGGCGACGGGCAGCGCTCCGATAAACCAGAAAGTCTTTTGCTGCATTCGGCCGGAAAATATCGTCGTGTCGCGGGAAGCTCCGGAAAATTCAAGCGCCAGAAATATCTACGAGGCCCGAATTCAGAAGATTGTCCGCCAGGCGTTTTTCTACAAACTGATTCTGGACTGCGGTTTTCCCGTGGTCGCCTATCTCACCGTGTCTTCCTGCGAGGATCTGGGGCTGTGCGAGGGCGCAACGGTTTTTGCGTCCTTTAAGGCCACGGCTGTTCACGTCATGCGCCGGGAAAAATAAACCGGCGATGCAGACAAAAAAAGAGCGGCCGCAGCCGCCCCTGCAGGCGGCACGACCGCTCCCTGATCGATCTTGAAAAATCCCAGACTATTTCATGGCCTGTTCAACCGCGACGGCGACGGCAACCGAAGCGCCGACCATCGGGTTGTTGCCCATGCCGATCAGCCCCATCATCTCCACGTGCGCGGGAACGGAAGACGATCCGGCAAACTGCGCGTCCGAATGCATTCTGCCCATGGTGTCGGTCATGCCGTAGGAGGCGGGGCCGGCGGCCATGTTGTCCGGATGCAGCGTTCTGCCCGTTCCTCCGCCGGAAGCCACGGAGAAAAATTTCTTGCCGGCCAGAATGCATTCTTTCTTGTAAACGCCCATCACCGGATGCTGGAAACGGGTCGGGTTGGTGGAGTTGCCCGTGATGGCGACATCGACGCCTTCCATGTGCATGATGGCCACGCCTTCGCGCACGTCATCGGCGCCATAACAGCGCACCGCCGCGCGATCGCCTTTGGAATAGGCTTTCTCCTTGGCTACGGAGACTTTTCCGGTTTTGTAATCGAAGGCCGTCGCCACATGGGTGAATCCGTTGACGCGTGCGATAATGTGCGCCGCATCTTTTCCCAGACCGTTGAGAATGACGCGCAGAGGAACCTTGCGCGCTTTATTGGCCGATTTGGCAAGACCGATGGCGCCTTCCGCGGCGGCGAATGATTCATGGCCCGCGCAAAATGCGAAGCACTTTGTTTCTTCCCGAAGCAGCATGGAGGCGAGATTGCCGTGGCCGACACCGACCTGACGGTCGTCGGCGACGGACCCGGGAATACAGAAGGACTGCAATCCTTCCCCCAGGGTCTCGGCGATATCGGCGGCTACCTTCTGACCTTTTTTAATGGCGGCGGCGGCGCCGACCAGATAAGCCCAGCCGGCGTTTTCAAATGAAATCGGCTGAATCTCCTTGACGATTTTTCTGACATCCACGCCTTTCTCGAGGCATACTTTTTCGGCTTCCTCCAGCGAGGAAATTCCGTATTTCGCGAGAAAAGGAGTGATCTGTTTGATTCTTCTTTCGTATCCTTCAAATAAAGCCATTTTTCTACTCCTTATTCTTTACGGGGATTGATAACTTTTACAGCTTCAGCAAAACGGCCGTAAGTTCCGGTTGCTTTCGAAAGAGCCTGGGCTGGGTCCATGCCCTTGACGATGTTGTCCATCATTACGCCCAGATTCACGAATTTGTAGCCGATGATTTCATCGTCGCCATCCAGGCCGATTTCCAGCACGTACCCTTCGGCCATTTCCAGATAACGGGGGCCTTTGGCTTTGGTGCCGTACATCGTAGCAATCACGCTGCGCTGCCCTTTGCCCAGATCCTCGAGTCCGGCGCCGATGGGAAGCCCGCCTTCGGAGAAGGCCGTCTGTGTTCGGCCGTAAACAATCTGAAGAAAAATTTCCCTCATCGCGGTGTTGATCGCATCGCAGACGAGGTCGGAATTCAGCGCTTCCAGAATGGTTTTGTTCGGCAGAATTTCGGCGGCCATTGCAGCGGAGTGGGTCATGCCGGTGCAACCGAGACATTCGACGAGCGCTTCTTCAATGATCCCGTCTTTGACGTTCAGGGTCAACTTGCAGGTTCCCTGCTGAGGCGCGCACCATCCAATGCCGTGGGTCAGGCCGCTGATATCCTTGACTTCCTTTACCTGCGTCCATTTGCCCTCCTGCGGTATGGGGGCGGGGCCGTTTTTGGCGCCCTTGGCAACTACGCACATTTGTTCCACTTCATGAGTGTGCTCCATAAAAACTCCATCTCCTTCCGATAAAATATTGCGGATAACCGTTGATTATCCGATTTGTTTTCGCTCTAAAAGTGCAAAAATCCCTTTCCGGGTGGTTTCAAGACAATAAACCCGCGAGAATCTATTCAAAAAAAAAACTTTAGTCAATATGATTATTGGTATGGCGCTTCATATTTTGCGTGAGTCTTGCGGAGCGGCCCGCTTTGCGTCGAATCCCGGGGGGACTGAACGCGGAGAAACCATTGGCTTTTTTCCCGGGCAAGGGTTATAAGTTTCCATCATTCAGAGATCATTTCCGCAAATAAAAAGGGGAGGTGCTCCATCGTGAATTACCATCTGTATCTGGAAAAAATTCGCGCCGGAAAAAAAGGGTTGAATCCCTATCTGGACCATTTTGACATCGAAGTGGTCGATCTGTCATCCGGCCGCGCCGTCTTCCGGCTGCCCGTGCGCCCGGAATACCTGCAGGGCGCAGGATTCATGCAGGGAGGTTTGATGGTCGCGCTGGCGGATGAAGCCATCGCCCACGCCATGATGACGGTGCTCACCCCGGAGGAAGGACTGACGACGATCGAGCTGAAAAGCAATTTTCTAGCCGGCGTGGACAAAGGAAAGCTTCGGGCCGAAGCGAGCGTTTTCAAGAAAGGCCGAAGCCTCATCATCGGAGATTGCCTTGTCACGGACGACGGGGGAAAACCCGTCTGCCGCACGTCCGCGACCTTCATGCTGTTGAGATCCAAACAGAAGTGAGATAGGACACGGCGATCCGGTGTCGTTCAGGCCAGAAGACGCTCCACTTCGCCGCGAATCTCCTGAAGGCGTTCGGCGGATGACGCTTCAAAGCGAAGGACGATGACCGGCTGCGTGTTGGAGCAGCGCACCAGCGCCCAGCCGTCCCCGAAAGGAACGCGGATGCCGTCAATGTCAATGACGTCAGGCTTGTTCCGGTAATGCTCTTTGATTTTGGCCACCACCGCTTTCTTCCGGTCATCCTCGCAATCCATCCGGATTTCCGGCGTGGCGAACGTCTTCGGCACGTCGGCGAGGAGCTCACTCAGTTTCAGACCCGTCTGAGAGAGAATCTCCAGAAGTCTCGCGGCGGCATAAATGGCGTCGTCATATCCGAAGTAGCGGTCGGCAAAAAACAGGTGGCCGCTCATTTCTCCCCCCAGCAGGGCTTTTTCTTCCTTCATCTTGGCCTTAATCAGCGAATGCCCGGCTTTCCACATCAGCGGCCGGCCGGAATATTCCCGAATGCCGTCGTAGAGCACCTGGGAGCACTTGACTTCGCCGATGATCGTCGCCCCGGGATGGTCCTTGAGGATAAAGCGCGCGAATAAAAGCAGCAGCTTGTCTCCCCAGATGATTTCACCGGTGTCACTGATTACGCCGATGCGGTCCGCGTCTCCGTCAAAGGCGATGCCCAGGTCGGCTTTCTTTTCGGCCGTAAGCCGAATGAGTTCCGTCAGATTTTCTTCAACGGTGGGGTCCGGAAAGTGATGGGGAAAGCGGCCGTCCGGCTCGCAGTAGAGGGCGGTCACGTCGCAGCCCATTCTCTCCAGAATGGGAAGGGCAAATTTCCCCCCGACGCCGTTTCCTCCGTCAAGGACGACTTTCAGCTTTTTCGATACCTGGACGGAATCGAAGATGTAGCTCTGGTAAACGTTTGTGATGTCCTGGGCCCGTGCACAGCCTTTACCGGAAAGATAACTTCCGGATTCCATCATGCGCCTCAGCTCCTGGATTTGATCCCCGTGAATGGAATCGTATCCGACGCAGATTTTGAAGCCGTTGAACTCCGGCGGGTTGTGGCTGCCGGTGATCATGACGCCGCCTCCCGCTCCTAAGTGGCGGATAGAAAAATACAGCATGGGGGTCGCGCACAGGCCGATATCGATGGTGTCCATTCCGGCGGCGTTCAGTCCGGCAATCAGAAAACGATGGTAATCGTCTGAGCTCAGTCGGCAGTCCCGCCCGACGGTCATGGTCCGAACTTTATGCTGAAGCGCGTACGTGCCGATGGCGCGTCCCAGATTTACGATAAAGACCTCGTTGAGGTCCTTGTCAACGACGCCGCGCACGTCGTATTCACGAAAGACATGTGGATTCATTTTTTCCCTCAAAATCAAAGAAGATGATGCGTCCGGGCTTCCGGCGCCGTCCGCTTCTATACAATTTGTCCTGGGAAGTCAACCAAAGAAGACACTTCAAAAACGCTCCGGTTTCAGTCGCCTCAGGATCTCCGGGGCTTCCCTGAGCACCATGTCCGCTCCCGCCTGAAGAAAGTCCTCTTCCCGAAAATGCCCGGTCAGAACACCGGCGGTTCGGGTTCCCGCATTTTTCCCCGTTTCAATATCAATCGGGTGATCGCCGATCATGATCGAGCGGCCGGGCGCGCCGCCCAGCCTCGACAGGGCGAGGTTGATCTGCTCTGGGTGCGGTTTGACGCGCCTGACGTCATTACGGCAGACGACCACCGGACAATAATCGTGAATATCCGGAAAGACGGTCCGGACGGCTTTTTCGCAGTTGCGGGTGATAATTCCGGCCTGAAGAGAGGCTTTCCTGAGCCCCGTGAGAAGCTCTTTGGTGCCGTCGAAAAGCGCTCCCTTGCGCGCCGCCTCCACTTCAATATCTTCGATGATCCGGTAGGCTTTCTTCCTGAAGGAGGCCGCGCCGTCTTTTGAATTTACAGCGAGCTGGTCGTGAACTTCGTCAATCATTTCAAGGACAAAACGGTTTTGCAGACTCCGGGAGTCCACGCCCCGGCGTTCAATCAGTGAGGCAACCTCCCGGCGCATTTGTTCAAAATCGATGTTCAGCCGGGCCAGCGTTCCGTCAAAATCAAAAATCACGGTGTCGATGGCCGAAGGATCGAAAAGGGAAGGGGCCATGGGCTCAACGTGTTCCCGACGTGTAGTGAGGGGAGAGGGTTTTCGTGACAATGCGCCCGGGTGTTTCGGCCGGAAAAGAGCCGCCCGTGATCTCGCGCAGGAAATTCGTGATGATGAAAAACGTGGCGCCCCAGAGGATGTCTTCGCCGCCTTTGCCGTCCGGAATGACCAGACAGGGGAATTGGAAGTTGTGGCGCGGGTCTGAATTTCCATCCTCCGAGCTGAGTTCCAGGAGGGCGTAGGAAGAGCTCCGGAAAAAATCGCTGACGGGAATTTCCAGAACCTTGTCCACTTCGTCGTTGGGCCTGTAGGGCCAGGGCTCCCTGACCACGCAGACGAGCGGAAAGATGGTACGGGTAAACAGCGTAAGAGAGTAGGTAGGCAGCGCGCCCAGAAATTCGACGTTCAGCGGGCTCAGGCCGATTTCTTCCCAGGATTCGCGAAGGGCGTTCATCAGGAAAAGCCGGATGAGCGAGAGGGTCTCTTCATCCTTGTTCGGCAATTCGTGAAGCGCCTGGTTTGCGGCCGTCCGGAGAATGCCGGTTTTTAAAACAATGTGGCTCAGCATTTCATCAACGGGGCGCTCCAGCATGCCGCCGGGACAGCTGATATCGCCGGACTGGGCGACGGCATTCGATCGCTTGATCAGCAAAAAATAAAACTCGGAATCCTTGAACAGCAGAAGCAGCACAACCCCGGCTTCCAAATGTTTGCCGCCCGCGGCGTTGGAGCGTTCAATCGAAAGGTGTTTTTCCAAATAGTCAACGGTTGTCCGGTTCAGGCGCTCCAGAACGTAGAGCGGAAAAGCGTCTTTTTGCCGCAGCAGCGTCAAGTCCATGGTCATTCGTTTCTCTCTTTATTCAGTTCCGCAAATATTTGTTCATTGTACCAGCGCCGCTGGGGAAACAGGTCCACAAAACCGCAATGACCTCCAAACGGCTGCTGGGAAACCGTCAGAAAGTCGTGATCGCGCAGCTTGCGGAAATCATCGAGAGCGATGACCGGGTCATCGGCCGCGAAGAATATTTTGACCGGCAGGCTGAGGTCACAAAAAGATCTTTCCGTTAATGTGTATAGCTGAAAATAGGCCCGATAGGAAGAAAATTCCGGGAAATAGGCCATCATCTTCTCCGTCAGTTCCATGCAGGAGCGCGCACGCAGCATACCGGCAAAGTCGTATTGATCAGGAAAGAACTTCTGCTTTTTTCGAAGCGAACGCTTCCACTTTTTCAGAAAGTAGCTTCGGTACAGAGCGGGGCCGCAGTCGATGGTCTGCGTCGTTTTGTAAGGGTCGAGGGGCGGACTGACGGCGAACACCTTTTGCAGATTTCCGACGGGCGTTTGCGAATGGCGCATCGCGATCCTCAGCGAGAAATTGGCGCCCAGAGAAAAGCCCAGAAGATAAACCGGCAGATTGCCGGCTTGTTGCGCGATCGCGTTTACCGCGTCGAACGTCTCATCAATCAGCGCCCCATGAAAAAGGCCTTGATTGAGGTGGTGGGACTCGCCATGGTCCCTTAAATTCAGGCGGCAAACGGAAAAATTCCGGTCGAAAAAGTAGGCCCCGGCAGCCAGCATGTAGGCTGAAGAGGAGGAGCCTTCCCAGCCGTGCAGCAGAATCATCATTCCCCGGGATCGGGGGTGATGCGACACATAAGACAGCAGCTTCGATCCGCCGGGCGTCTCAATGATGAATTCCCTGGAATGCCTGCTCAGAGGGCCGTGAGGGGGGATGATCAGGTGCGAAGACGCCAGAACAGACTGCAAGTGCCGGTTCTTCAGAAAAGATCGGGGTTGAAAGATTGCAGAGGGGTTTCCGTTTCCGGCCGTCATGAGGCACCTGTCTTGTAAAATGACTAGTAATATCTGGATGTTGCCATCGCGGAAGGATGAACTGGTGGCGGTGCCTGGATTTGAACCAGGGACACTACGGATATGAGCCGTATGCTCTGACCAACTGAGCTACACCGCCTTGAAAAGCAAGGGTTCTTTGCGAAGCCGCCGGAGGCTATATCGAAGAGTCCGGCGTTTGTCAATACTTATTGCGGCATTTCCAGTTCATACACAACCAGAACACTTCTCTCGCTGAGCGTCGCGCCGACGGACTGGACAAGCGCCAGAACAATTTCCGGTTTGCCGTCATTGTCCACGTCCTTGAAGCAGTAGTCCGCGACATAACCGTTGATTTTTTTTGTCCGCCAGTTTTCCGCCATGCCGAGGCCGTCCCACTCCAGGTTATAGATTTCGCTCGAGGAGAAAAGCTTCAGGTTTTTAAAGATGCGTCCGACCGACGACAGGTTTTTGACGATGATCATTTCCTTTTTGCCGTCGTTGTTCGTGTCGAACATCAGGATTCTCAAATTGGCAAAAGCGCTGTCCTCCTGCGTCGCTTCAGAGGATTGCTGCTTCTGCTTGTCAACATTGTCAATGTAGTTGTTGCTGCCGCCGTATTGTGAGTCGCTTCTCCAGATCAGTTCATCGGGGCTGAAACCGAAGGAAAAGATCCGGCTCAAGGGCTTGGTCGTCGGCGTAATGATGCACAGGTAGTCCAGATCGTCGAGCGCAATGATTTTTTCACTGGTCCCCGCGCCCAGCGAGTCAAGGGTCAGACCGTAAACGGATAATCCGACCGGGATTTTCTGTTTGTCTCCCGCAACGTATTTTCCGTCGCGCCAGACCATTTCATAAATCTGCGTATCGAAGACCTTTCCGCCCATACCGTCATGAAAACTTCCCAGGCCGTAAGTCTGTCCCAGCAGCATGGGCGCACCCGAAGACGGGGTAATGACCCGCAAAAAATAACGTATGTCGGAAGCGATCATTTTGTAGTCGCCGTCTTCGTACTGAAGCACAAAGGAATTGAGCAACCGGTCGTTGAGGGACGTCACGATAATCTCCGGCGTGCCGTCTTTGTTGATGTCCGCCACATCCACGGAGATGTATTTATGGTAGGATTTGCCCTTGATCTGCTTCAATAACTGTAAATTGTCTTTGGTCTTCAGGTAAATATATACATTGTGGCGGTCAATGATGACTACTTCGTTTGCGCCGTCGCGGTTGACGTCGCCGACGTCCATTCCATAGAATTCCGTTTTGAACTGCTGGCTCATCCAGAAGCCCTTCTTGCGATCGAGCGGATCGGACGAGTTGATGAATTCCGCGTTGATCATCGAAGTCAGGGTTCCTTTCCCTCTGCCGGACTTCATGCCGGCAATGATTTGCGCCTCCCTGGATGCGCCGGGAACAGGCGGGGCAGCGGCGGTTCCGGAAGCAGGCGTGACGGCAGGCGCGGCGGCCACGGCGACCGGCGCAGACTGCGCCGCCGCGCCGCCGGTAATGTGCCGAATAATACGCTGCGAAAAATCGTTCATTTTGGGAATGACTTCATCGAGGCTCTGCGACTGGGAAAAAATGCCGACGTCCGACTTTCCTCCGGTAATATCGATCAGTTTTCCGTCAATGCTGATGCTTTTCCCGATTTTGGTAATGCTGCCCCAGACCACGTAATCGGATTTCAACTGTTGGCCGATGTTCTGAACATCCGCTAAGTTCAGCTCTTTTCCCCCTGTCTTTTTCAGGATGTCCGAAACAACGTCTTTTCGTGTCACCTCAATCTTGTCGGACCCGGAGATGCGGTTCGTCAGCATGTCGTTGATTCCCTGCCGCACATATTCAATGTTTTCAGCGCTGTGCAGCGCAAAGGGCAGGACGGTTACCGCGTATTTATCCTTCGCCGTGAGAGTCACCGCCGTCAGCAAAACGGCAAGAAGGCAAAATCCGATCATTGTTTTTTTCATTTTTTCACTCCGTTGGAAACGGCTTTTTTTATGGAAACTGCCTGTGCTTCTAGCATTTAAAAATCGATAATTCAAGACGGTTTTCATCGCGGCGCAAAGAAGCGCCAAGGTATGATCTCGTCTCACGTCGTGAAAATTTGTATTGTCGGATCAACGCCTTTCATGTAAAGAACGCAATTAAAAATAGCCGGATAGCTCAAGGCTTGCGAAAGGTGAAGGATAAAATGGAAAAAGCAACGTTGACGCTCAATGGAAGAAATTACGAGCTGCCGATCGTTGAAGGAACGGAAAACGAGAAAGGCATCGATATATCCAGACTGAGGCAGGATTCGGGCCTGATTACGCTGGACGTCGGCTATCAGAACACCGGCTCCTGTATTTCCTCCATTACGTATATCGACGGAGACAAGGGGATTTTGAGATACCGGGGAATTCCCATCGAGGAGCTCGCCGAAAAAGCGAGCTTTTCCGAGGTGGCCTACCTGCTCATCTACGGGGAGCTTCCCAATCGTGAGCAGCAGCAGCTTTTTTCCCAGCGGCTGACGCAGAACTCCATGATTCACGAGGAGATGCTGCGGTTCTTCGACGGCTTCCCGCCGACCGCCCATCCGATGGCGATTCTGGCGACGATGGTGAACTCCATGTCCGTTTACTATACGGATTATTTCACGGAAGATTTCCGGGCCGAGACGTTTGACCTGATGGCCGCATCGCTGATTTCCCGCATCCGCACCATCGCGGCGTATTCCTACAAACACAGCATCGGCCACCCGCACGTTTATCCCAAACGGGACCTGAAATACGCGTCCAACTTTCTCTACATGATGTTTGACTCTCCGGTAAACCCCTACGTACCGGACCCGGACATTGAAAGGGCGCTCTCCACGCTGCTCATCCTGCACGCCGACCATGAGCAGAACTGCAGCACGTCCACCGTCCGCCTGGTGGGGAGCAGCATGGCCAATCTATACGCGTCAATCTGCTCCGGCATTTGCGCGCTGTGGGGTCCGCTGCACGGGGGCGCCAACCAGAAGGTGATCGAAATGCTGGAGGAAATCCAAAGCAGCAAGCTGTCGATCCAAACCTGCATCGATTCGGCCAAGGACAAATCGAGCAAGTTCCGGCTTTTCGGCTTTGGCCACCGGGTGTACAAAAACTATGATCCCCGCGCGCGGATTCTGAAGAAATACTGCGAAACCATTTTTCAGAAATACAATTACCAGGACCCGCTGATCAATATCGCCATGGAACTGGAAGACGCGGCCCTGAAGGATGATTTCTTCATTCAGCGCAAACTGTATCCCAATGTCGATTTTTACAGCGGCATCCTGTACCGGATGATCGGCATTCCCACCAATATGTTCACGGTCATGTTTGCCATCGGTCGTCTGCCGGGCATGATCGCGCAGTGGAAGGAGATGCACGATACGGTGCCCTTGAAAATCGGTCGTCCGCGGCAGATTTATACCGGCAGCAATCTACGGCATTACATTCCGATGGATGAGCGCGGATAGCGAAGGCCGCCACAAAAAAACCCGCGGAGGAATTTTTTTCTTGACTTTTGCCCGCCGTTTGCCTATATGCGGCGCAAAGGGGCATGATGAAAATGATGAAAACACAGTTCGACGTTCAGACAGTCGGTTTTTTCTTTTTTAGCTTTATCGGCGACAGGGTCTGCCTGGACGTATCATGACCTGACATCAAGGGGAATGAACCGTGGGCGGATGAAAATTTGCCCACGGTTTTTTTTTATTTAAAAATCGCAAAACCAAAAACAGGGGGGAAGACCATGAAAACATGCGGCAGGATTTTACTCGCGCTTTGCATTTTGGCGCTGACGGCCATGGCGGGACAGGCCGTTGCCCAGACCAAAACCATTAAGGTCGGAGCGGCCATCAATTTGACGGGGCCGGCCTCCACCTGGGGACAGTTTCATGAAAAAGGACAGCGGGACTATTTCCGCTATGTCAATGAGGTGAAGGGAGGCGTTGCCGGCCATAAAATCGACATGATCACCGTCGATACCGCCTACAAGGTGCCCGAGGCGCAGGCCGCCGTTCAAAAATTCGTACTGCAGGACAAAGTGGACATGATCGCTACGTGGGGGGCGGGCGAAGGCCTGGCCGCGAAGCCCATTGTCCAGAAATACAAAGTGCCGACGATCAACTATTCCACCAGTTGGGAAATTCTGGAAAAGCCCATCGACTACATGTACCTGCCGTTCGGCAGTTATAAAATGGATTGCCGGGCGGTCCTCGAATACATCAAAACCATTCACACGGGCAAGGAGGCGCCGAAAGTCGGTCTCCTAACCTACAACAACGCCTACGGACGATCGATTCACGCGCCCAGCAGGGAATACGCGGCGAAACTGGGCATCCAGCTGGTGGCCATCGAGGAATTCCCGCCCAGAACCGTGGATCTCAACACGGAGCTTCTCCGCCTGCAGAGAAAAGGCGCCGAGTACATTTTTATTCAGATGCTGCCGTCCACCATCATCACCGCCTTCAAAAGCGCGGATCGCATCAAATACAATCCTCTGTTTCTGGGAACCTGGACCTCCACCGATCCGGACTTTTTCAAGATGGGCAAAGGGCTGATTCGCGACCGCCTGGTCATGCAGTTCCCCGGCGGATTGCCCTCGGATAAAGCCAAGGGCATGGAGGTGATGAAAGAATTATGGAAGCGTTACAAAACGGTCAAAAGTTTTGATGCGTCCTATTGGGAGGGCGTCGTGGTCGGAATGATCATGGAAAGGGCGTTTCTGCGGGCCTACGAAAAATCAAAGGTGATCAATCCCGAGACCATCAACGCCGCAATGGAGTCCATGAAAAATGAAGATTTCGGCGGGCTGGTTCCGGCGGTCAGCTACTCGAAAACGAACCACGAGGGCTCCTTCACCGCGCGCATGGTCAAGGTGATGGAAAACGGGACGTATATTCCCTTGACAAATTTCTACATTCCGGGAAAAGACAAAATCAAGGTTCTGAAATAACAAGGCTCACGGCGTGGGAAGGCCGGTTTCACCGGTCTTCCCACGCCGTAAACGCAGCGTACTAACCTGCGTCGAGGTGTTCATGAAAGCATTCCGCAGCCGGCCTTCGATGATGATCAACCGGCCCCAGAAGGATAAGAAAGCCGAACTGGAAATCCGCGATCTGCGACTCGGCTTCGGCGGCGTCGTGGCGGTCAAAGACGTGGATATGACCGTCCACACCGGCGAACTGATGGCGGTGATCGGCCCTAACGGCGCCGGCAAAACCAGCCTGCTCAATTGCATCACCGGCTTCTATCGCCCCCAGCAGGGCCGGATCCTTTTCAACGGCCGGGATATTACGCATTCGCACACACACCAGCTCGTCGGCATCGGCATCGGCCGAACGTTTCAAAACATCGAACTGTTTCCCGGCATGACGGTGCTCGCGAACATGACGCTGGCACGCCACATTCACTGCGGCTACGGCTTTTTGCCCTCCTGCCTCTTTACGCCGTCCGTCCGCGAAGAAGAAATCCGCCACCGCCGGATTCTCGAAGAAATTATCGACTTTCTGGAGATGCAGTCCATTCGCAAGCAAACCGTCGGCTCCCTCCCGTACGGCATGATGAAGCGCGTGGAACTGGGGCGGGCGCTGGCGCTGGAGCCGCGGCTTCTGATTCTGGATGAACCGTTCGCGGGAATGAATCTGGAAGAAAAAGAGGATATGGTGCGCTTTCTTCTGGAGCTGAACGGCCGCTGGGGCCTTACGATGGTGCTGGTGGAGCATGACATGTCCATCGTCATGAGCATCTCCAGCCGCGTCATGGTGCTGAACTTCGGCGAGAAACTGGGGGAGGGCAGCCCCGCGGAAATCAGCGCCAACCCCGAGGTGATTAAAGCATATCTCGGCGACGCGCAGTCGCTGGAATAAAGAGGGCGAAACGCTTTGGACAAGTCAACCGCACATTCAACAAAGCCAAACCAGGTCACGCTGCCGCGGTTGTTGGCCGCCAACGCCGAAAAATACGGCGACACGAAAACGGCCATTCGCGAAAAAGCCTTCGGCATCTGGCAGAAATACACCTGGAGCGACTATTTCCAGTATGTCAGGAAAACAGCGGCGGGCTTTGCCTCTCTGAACCTGACGCGGGGAGACAATCTGTGCATGATCGTAAACAATTCCCCCGAATGGCTTTTTTCCGAGCTGGGCGCGCACGCGCTGGGCGCGACATCGCTGAATCTCTTTACCTCCTCCATCGCCGAGGAACTCGCCTTCTCCATCGGACGCATCCGCTCCCCCCTGGTCGTCGTGCAGGATCAGGAGCAGGTGGACAAGCTTCTGGAAGTCAAAGACAAGCTGCCGCATGTTCAGAACGTCGTGTATGTCGATCCCACCGGTATGACGTCTTACGAAGACAACCCCTGGCTGATCAGCTACGCGACGCTCCTGGAGCGGGGTGAAAAATTCCTGGCCGATCATCCGGGGGTTGTGGAGGAGGAAATCGGCAAGGGAAGGCCGCAGGACATTGCCGTCATGATGCAGACCTCCGGCACCACCGGCGTGCCGAAAATCGCCATGTTGTCCCATCGCAATCTGGCCGCCATGGCATTTCAGTGGATCGAAGCCGCGGACATTCAGCCGGAAGAAAACTGGATTTCCATGTCGCCGACCGCCTGGATCGTCGATCAGATGTGGGGCATGGGCGTGGCGCTCGCCGGCGCGATGACGATGAATTTTCCGGAAACGCCGGAGACGGTGCTGGAAGATTTCCGGGATATCGGCCCTTCCATGCTCATCACCGCCTCGCGTTTCTGGGAGGACATGGCCTCCCGTATTCGCGTGAAAATATCCGATGCGAGCTGGATCAAAAGGAAGCTTTTTTACCTGGGAGAGAGGATAGGCCGAACGGTTGTCGAAAAAAAATTGCACAAAGAGCGCATTTCCTGGCCCGTCCATGGGTTGTATCGTTTTCTGAAGATGGCCGTTTACAACCCGCTTCTGGACCGCCTGGGCTGCTCCCGTTTTCACAGCGCCTTTACCGGCGGCCACCCGATCAGCCCTGACGTCATCGGATTCTTCCGTGCGATCGGCCTGAATCTGAAGCAGTGCTACGGACTCACGGAATCCTGCGGGATTTTCCAGATTCAGCCGGACGATGAAGTCAAACTGGAAACCGTCGGCCGGCCTCTGCCGCGGACAAGCGTCAAACTGGCCGAGGATCAGGAAGTGCTGGTCAAATCAGAGGCCAATTTTTCCGGCTACTACAACGACTACAAGTCCACGGAGGCGGCCTTTGAAAACGGCTGGCTGAAAACCGGCGACGCGGGCTACATCGATGAGGATGGCCACCTGCTGATTATCGGCCGCAAGGAAGACATCATCCGCAACAAGAGCGGAAACGCCTTCTCGCCCGACTTCATCGAGACCAGGCTCAAGTTCAGCCCCTACATCAAGGAGGCGGTCACGTTCGGCGAGGCGCGGCCTTACATCACCGCCATGATCAACATCGATCTGGGCAATGTCGGCAACTGGGCGGAAGAACGGATGATTCCCTATACGACCTACATGGATCTGTCCCAGCAGAAAGCCGTGGAGGAGTTGATTTTGAAGGAAGTTCAAGAGGTGAACCGGCAGCTTCCCGACGTGATGAAGATCAAAAAGTTCGTTCTGCTCTACAAGCTGCTGGACGCGGATGACGACGAGCTGACGCGTACCGGAAAGGTGCGCCGGCGCTTCGTTTACGGCCTGTATATCAAAATCATTGAAGCGATGTACGGCGGACGGATCAATGTGCCGGTGACGGGAAAAATCCGCTACCGGGACGGAAGGATCGGCGAGATCGAAACCACCATTAATATTATCGGCGTGGATTGAGGAATCGGTTTATGGAATTTTTTCTGCAATTGCTGGTCAACGGCGTTTGTGTCGGCCTGCTGTACGGCATTTCCGCCATGGGCTTCGTGATGATTTTCAAGGCATCCAGCGTGCTCAACTTCGCGCACGGCGAACTGCTGGCGCTGGGGGCCTTCTTTTTTCTGTCGCTGGTCACGTGGGGAAAAATCCCGGTGGCGGCCGCCTTTGTGCTGACGCTGGCCGGATGCTTTCTGCTGGGTTTTTTGATTGAAAAGTTTTTCCTGCGGCCGCTCATCGGAGAAAAGCTCATCTTCGTCATCATGCTGACGGTGGGGCTCGCCGCCATGTTCAAGGGCCTGATTCTGTTCATCTGGGGCGGCAATCTGCACACCTATCCGGAGTTTCTGCCCGCCTCGCTGGAGTTTCATCTGGGGTCGATCTACATTGCGCCCGTGTATTCCGCCACGCTGGTGATCAGCGTCGTGTTTCTGGTTCTCTTCGGTCTGTTTTTTAAAAAGTCGTCCCAGGGCATCTTCATGCGTTCGGTGGCGGACAATCAGAAAGCGGCCCTGTCGCTGGGCGTCCATGTCCGCCGCGTCTTCGCGCTTTCCTGGGCGATTGCCGCGATGGTAGCCTGCATGAGCGGCATCGTTCTGGGCATCATCAACGGCGTAAACGTCCACGACCTGTCCGCCATCGGCCTGAAAGTTTTTCCCGTCGTCATTCTGGGCGGCCTGGACAGCATCGGCGGGGCGATCATCGGCGGCATCATCATCGGTCTTCTGGAAACCTTCACCGGCGGCTATCTGTCTCCGTCGTTGAGAGACGTGGTTCCCTACATCGTGCTGGTTTTCATCCTGATGGTGAAGCCCTACGGTCTGTTCGGTCTGGTGGAGATTGAAAGAGTGTAATATGAAGAAACCATCTTTTCATCCCTGCGGCAATTTCCGCGAAACCTATGCACAGGAGCTGGCCATTTTCGACACCTGGTTCGGCCGGGTGAGTCTTTTGATTTTCCTTCTTCTGCTTTTCGGCCTTGCGCCGTTCGTCCTGGACCGCTACCTGCTGTATATTTTGAACAACATCGGAATCCTGGCGATTGCCGCGATCGGCCTCAATATTCTCATCGGCTACACCGGACAGATCTCGCTGGGGCACGGCGCGTTTTTCGGCGTGGGGGCCTACGCGGGAGCGATTCTGGCCACGCGCCTGAACCTGCCGTTCTTCGTCTGCATTCCCGCCGCGGGACTGATCACCGCCATGGTCGGCATGATTTTCGGCATTCCTTCAGGCCGCCTCAAGGGCCTTTACCTGACGATCGCCACGCTGGCCGGCCAGTTCATCATCGAGTATGTCCTGATCCAGTGGGAAAGCCTGACCAAGGGGACCATGGGCATCACGCTGCCGGAGCCGCAGGTCCTGGGCGTCAACATCTCCGGAGACAAGGCCTTTTTCTTTTTGATTTTTGCCTGCCTGGTCTGCATGACCTGGTTCGCGGTCAACATCATGCGCAGCAAATACGGCCGGGCGTTTGTCGCCATTCGGGACAACGACCGCGCGGCGGAAGGCATGGGCATACCGATCTTCCGCT
>JAQVQT010000021.1:0-3306 GCA_028701435.1 Smithellaceae bacterium
CACGCCTCATTCGCTGCAGGTGAAGGCTCTGCTTCTCGATGATTTCCCGGGCCCAGTTCGATTGGGCGGCCTCGAGACACTTTGTCTCGCCCGATGAAAAACGGACATGGCACTTCTGGGAAGGCAGATAAAACGGACTGGATTTTTCTTCCTCGTTCCAGAAAACAAAAACGTGCGGAAACTGAAGTCCCTTGGTCCCGTGAATGGTATCGACCTTGATCGAATCCCGGTTTTCGCCTTCCGGAACCCTCACGCTCCAGCGAATCCTGAACATTCGGGCGAGAAATTCATCGGCATCGGCTCCTCCTTCTCCGAAAAACGCCAGCGCCTCGTCCTGCCAGATATCGAGGATGACCGCGGAAACCTTTCCGCGCAAACGCTCGATGGCAAGGCTTACCGCGGCAAGGCCAAAGGGCCGGGGAAACCGAGCGGCAAATTCATCCCGAATCTCCTGCGCGTTTCCAAACCGTTCTTCCCACAGGGGCGATCCGGCCGCCGCGGCTGCAAAGGCCTCCCGCCCTTCCCGGGAAAGAACAATCGTCAGAAAAAGCATGACGGCGACCCCTTCTTCCGTCGCAAGGAGCTGGCGGCCTTTGACCGAAGATACGCGAATGCCGTGTGCAATGAGCTCCGCTTCGATTTTCTGAACGTGGTTGTTGGTCAGGACCAGGACGGCCATGTCCCCCCAAAAACAGCCGTACTCCTTCTTTTTTTTCTGAAGATATTCGACAATGGCCGGATACCAGGGAGCTTCCGATGACCCCTGTCTTTCCAGGTTGACAAGACTCACTTCCGAAACACACTCCGACGCGCCCCGGCACCCGCCCGGTTCCTCCGGCGAAGTTTGCGTCTCCTTTTTATCCCCGCCCTCAAAAAGATTTTCAACAAGCTTGTTGAAAAATGAAATCAAAAGCGGCGTGCTCCGGTAGTTGTGAGAAAGCGACCGCTCGCGGATGACGCCGTTTTGAAGATAGCCGCCGATGGCGGCTTCCAGGGCCTCGCGGTTCGCGCCGCGCCACCCGTAGATCATCTGCTTCCAATCGCCTACGGCAAAAAACGACCGTTCGCCCCGTTCACCGGGACCGGACAAAATTTCGTCGATGAGCGGCAGCAGAATCGCCATATCGCCCGTCGAGGTGTCCTGAAATTCATCCACCAGAATATGCTCCGTCCGATCCAGACCGAGCGAGAAGTAGCTGCCCAGGAGCTTCGGCCTTTCGCGCGAGACGGCGCCGTCCAGTGCGAGAAGCGATTTTCGCACATCGGCAAAGAAAATCACCCCTTTTTCTTCCTTAACGACATTTGCCGCATCGAGATAAATCCCGCAAAGATACGCGACGGCCAGCTCCCGAAGCAGGGCCTTGTTGAGCGCAAGCTTTTCCGCCGTTTTCCGGTAGTCCCGGAAAATTCCGTTGAGGTCCAAATAGGGGCTTCGATGCCACACAATGTTTTTGCCGAGGCTTGCATACTGCTCCAGGTCGGAATAGGCGGACAGGGCGCCGGACATGAACCGGCCATACTCCGTCATGGCGGCGATAACCCATTCGTTGATCCGCTTCGGCATGCTTTCCGCCATTGCATTGGCCGCCCGGCCCAGAGAATCCAGCTCACGAAGCAGGAGAACATTCTCCTTCATCAGGTTTTCCAGATCGTCGAGCCTCTCCATCTCCAGCAGGCAGCGCTCGAGGGTCTGCTCCTCTTCGAGGGAGCCCCAGAGCGAATCCAGCTCCGTGTTCAGAATCCGGGCCGCGATGATCAGCCGTTTTTCCCCGCCGCTTCGCGCGATGCCGTCGCGAAAGCGCTTTTCTATGTCCCGGGACAGGTCCATCTGCGCCTTTTCATCGGCCATCCTGAGCGCGTCGCCCGAAGCGGCAAAAAGCCGGTAAAAGAACGAGTCGATCGTCGAGTAGCCGACGCGGCCCGCCTCCATGATCAACCTCATTCGGTCCAGCAGGGGCCTTTCTTTCTTTGACGCAATCTGATCCATGATGCGGGAGCGCATCTCGGCGGTGGCGGCGCGGGTAAAGGTCAGCGCCAGAATGAATTTTCCTCCGGCGGATATTCGTTCAAACACCTCTTGGGTCAGCCGCGTGGTCTTTCCTGAGCCTGCCGACGCTTTCAGCAGAATGCTTTCCATCATCGGCTCCCCCCGGCCGTCCGGTAATACCCTTCTTTCCCGCACAGCGACTGCAGCCTGCAGTATTCGCACTCCCGGGAGTCATATTCGGCCGCAAGTTGATCTCCTCGCACGATCCCGTCGAGGCGGTCCGCGATGGCGGACACCAGCTCGCCCGATGTGTCGAGCTCTTTATCCGGAATCTCCATGATCCGGTTTTTTGAAGTTTCCTTCAGAAAATAAAAGCAGGCGCCTTTCGCTTCCGGAATAAAATGACTGTACAGAATGAGCTGCGCCGCGGGATGCAGGATGTGTTTTTCCCGAAAGCGCTCCAGCACGGTTTCCCTCGAGGAAAGGGAAAAACCGCTTCTCTTTTTGGAATATTTGAAATCGATGACTAGGGCCCGCCCCTCCAGCAGGGCCAGCCGGTCCGAACGTCCGGTGATGGAATAGCGCCCGGCGATTTTGCCGCTGAATTTTTCTTCGCACGAGATCGCATTCGCGGCAAACAGAATCCTCCTTCCCGACGCCCGTTCTTCTTCTTCGATTTCCTGCAGGATGATTTTCGCGTTCAGCCGATAAATCTCTATGCCTTCCAGGCTTCTGAGCTCTTCGTTTTCGCCGCTTTCCCACAGCTCGTCAAAAAGCGGCCCCCAGTCGCCCTGCCGGTCCTTCCGGACGGTCGAGAGCTGCTGAAGAAACCGATGGATAAACGTCCCCATTCGCTGGTTGATTTTTTCATCATCGTCCATGAAGGAAGGAGGGGAAACCTTGAGGATGTACTGATGATAAAATAAAAAGGGGCACGCCAGGATTTTGGAAAGGCTCGAATACGAAAAGGTAAACGCCTTGAGCCTGGCGCTTAAAGGCTCATCCATCGGAATGAACGGCATGATGTCGTTTTTCCCTTCCGGCGTCGCCTGACGGAAGGCGACCTTCATCGCCGGCTTTTCGAATTCCTCGGAAAGAAGGCTCAGGTAATAACCGGGCGTTCTTTCGCGGATGGCGTCGTCCACCGCCGCGACGGAAACCTTTGCTGAGCGCGCCAGCATCTGCCGGAAAAGAAGGTCCTGATATTCAAAAACATTTTTGCGCATTTGCGGAACATGCACCGGATTGATGAAGGGGCCTTCAAAAGGCGGCGCGGGCATGATGCCGCTGTCTACGGGAAGAATCAGACCCCGGCGGAA
>JAQVQT010000021.1:3406-17552 GCA_028701435.1 Smithellaceae bacterium
GAAGGTCCTGATATTCAAAAACATTTTTGCGCATTTGCGGAACATGCACCGGATTGATGAAGGGGCCTTCAAAAGGCGGCGCGGGCATGATGCCGCTGTCTACGGGAAGAATCAGACCCCGGCGGAAAGTCTCCCCCGAGGCGTGGCCGAAGCCGACCACCTGCACCGGGGCAGACCGGCTTCCCGTAACGCGGAATTTACTTGCCTCGATCAGCTTTCCGGCAGCCCCGGCAAGATGCCGTCCCAGCCTTCCTCTCCAGTCGTCCAGCAGAGTGGAAAGGGAGATGGCGGCTTCCAGCGCTTCGCATTCCTCGCGAATGTAGAGCCGCCGGTTTGCGGACAACTCCGCCGCTGAGGCGGCTGCAAATCTATTGAAGTCAGGCGTTCGTCCGGTTTGCGCGGCCCGGTTGATCTCCGCCGAAAGTCTTTTTCCAGCCGACGTCGCGGAAAACGGCAGCCAGACGGCAAGGTTGACGGCACTGCCGAACCAACGAAGCGACCGGTTCCAGAGCATCGGGGTCAGGGATTCATCCAGAAGACAAATCATCATCTGGTCCGCTTCCGATCGCTCGCGGAGAAAGCGGGAAACCTCCAGCGTCACCCAATCCGCCGCGGCATGAAGTCCGGCCAGGCACAGAAATTCGATGTCCGGATTTTGGGCCGCAAGGACATCGACGCCAAAAGAATGGGCCAGGTTTTTCGCGGAATCAAAGGGCAGCAAATCCGCCGCGGCCGGTTCGGAGCCGTAAAGCGGCGGATCGACAAACAGTCTGTCTTTCTTGATCTTCCTGTAAAACCGCTCCCTGGGCGGCGTCAACTCGGGCAGACCGATAAAGATCTCCCGGTCGCCGGGAAGAATGTCGTCGAGCCTTCCGGCTTCCAGCTCCGCCAGAAATAAATTTTTTCGAAAAAGCCACCGGCGAAACCCCTCCGCCGTCTCGAGGTATTGCTCAAATTGCTCCCACTGCTCGGGGGTGAACCGATCGGATCCCGGAATCGTGTGTCTTCCGACCTGATATTCCGCGAGCCGGGTGATCAGGGGCAACTGGGTCGCGGCGCGGCGCGCGGGATCCTTTTCACCGGGAAAGCCCTCCGCGATGAACTGGATCAGGTAAAGCAGCGTCTCGTCTTCCGGCACCGAATGCCAGGGCTTTTGTTCGCTGATCTTCCGGTTGAAATAGGCGTGAAGCCCCTCCACCCGGGGAAGAATGCCGCCGAGCCTGCCGTGGATCAGGTGCTGCACCGGGTCCACGGCTCTCTCGCTTGCGCAAACGATGGTCCACCCGGACAAATCGGGATAATCCTTCCGTAGAAGCGCAATGAACTTTTCCGAATCCGGCGCCATCGGGTCTTCCTTTGAATGGAAAGGTCTTTTCGTGGTTTTTGTCGAAGGCGTTTTCGCCTGATCCGACTATGAAGAAGCTCGCGGTCCTTGTCAATACCCAATTGAAACCTGCCAAATGAAATCACATATTCGGGATCCCTGAATCCTCCCTGAACATTCTATTGACAACTTCAGCATCCCTCTCTATAATTCCCGCGAAATTAAACGCTGAAAGAATTGAGCCTATGTATTTTTATCGAAGAATCGTGCAGCATCGCCTGCCCATCACCATCGCCGCGGCGCTTGCCGGCATTGGCATCATGATGTATTACGCGTCGTGTGACACGGCCTGCTCCTATCTTCGGGGGGAACTGCTGAGCATCGACCTGAAATATGTCGGCGTGGGATACATGGGAGCCATCATTCTCCTGGCCTTTTTCCGGCAGGCGGACCTGCTGAGAATGCTGGTCGCCGCGGGAATCGGTGTGGAGGTATTCCTGGTTGACTTTCAGGTGAGGGAAAACGTCTTCTGCCCCTTCTGCCTGGCTTTCGGAGCCCTTGTGATTCTGATGTATCTGATCAATTACGAAAGGCGCCAGATGACCAATGCCTGGCATCAGAAAGGGCTCTATGTTTTCGGCGATGCGCAAATTCCATTCACCGAAGGCCGGCGCCTTCCCCTGCTGGTCCTGATGATCGTCGGATATATTTTTGTCGTCCTTACCTTTTCCGGATCGGCAACGCCCGCCTATGCCGCCGAAACGACCGTGGCCCCCTCTTACGGCAAGGGCTCATGGGAACTGATGATCTTTACGGATTACTTCTGTCCGCCCTGCCAGGCCGCAGAAAATGAACTGGAGCCGGAGCTGGAAAGACTGCTGGCCAGAGGGGACATTAAGATCACCTTCGTGGATTTTCCGGGCTATAAGAGAAGCTCGCTTTTCGCAAAATACTTTCTTTTTGCCGTCGCCGCGAACCAGGGCTACGCCAACAGCCTGAAGGCCAGAAATGTACTCTTTACCCTGGCCGCACAGAAAAAAATCGATCAGGAAAGCGTTCTGGCCGCCGCGCTAAAATCAAAAAACATCGCCCTTCAGGAAGTGGACCCCAAACCGGCCTTTGAGCAGTGGCTGTCCATGATCAAGCGGTTTGAAGTGGATCATACGCCGACCTGCATCCTGCGATACTCCAGCGCCTATTCCCGAAAGTTTATCGGTTCGGACCAGATTTCCAAGGAACTGATTCCGGAACTTCAGAAAAGGTTCCCCGGCAAAAAAAGTAAAGGGTGATGCGTCCCTCGTCGGACGCATGGTTTTTTCCGCTTCTTCGTCTGGAAAGAATCCCGCAACCCGGGATCCACAAGCGATCTTCATCAATGGGCTACGCATTAAACACCACGGATGACTACCACCTTCACGGGCTGACCTCCCTGGGCTGGGAGCTCACGCTGTGCAACGCGCTTTTTCCCCAGGACAGTCCCTGCCGCGGCGCGCTGTTGCGCGATGCGTCTTTCGGCGAGCATCTCTTCCGCTTTCTGGATGAGAAGATTTCCCTGAAGCGAGTCAAAACCGTTCTGGAAGTAGGCGGCGGCATGGGGTATCTGATGAGGGATCTTCTGACCCTGGCCCCGCACCTTCAGGCGACCATGGCGGATATCTCTCCCTTTCTTCTGCAAAGGCAAAAGGAATCTCTCGCGGGATTTTCCGTATCCTTTCTTGAAACGGATTTTTTCAAAATGTCCCTGCCGGACCTGCGCGCTTTTGATCTGGTGGTCCTCAATGAAGTTCTGGGAGATTTTCCCACACTGGTGGCCACGAGTGAACCATCACCTTCAGAAGACCCGGAAGCCGCGCGCCTTTCGGCTCGAATCGCGGATTTCGAGACAACCTACGGCCTGCGCTTTGCTCCTTCCGAAAACATCAATATCGGGGCGCTGGAGGCCGTGGAAAGGCTTTGCAAGGCCGGCGTTCCCTGCATCTATCTGAGCGAACACAGTTGTGAATCGTCTTACAGCGACCCGTCGTTTCCCCTCATGAACTTTGCGCCTTCCGGGAATCCCGAAAAAATCTCCCTGAAGGGCCATGCGGAATTCACCATCAAATTTTCCGCGCTGGAAAAAATGGCCCGGGCCTTTGGCTACGAGGTGCTTCGCGGTCCGTACACCGACCTTCTGCCCGTCTCGTTCAATGACCGGGTAACGACCGCCCTTCGGTCTTCGACGCCGCTCTCCGGCAGGCAGGAAATTCTCCAGCAGTTTCTCTACGACCTTTACAAATACGAGTATCTTTTGCTGACATTCCAAACGGCAAGGAAAGGATAGCCTATGAAAACCCTTCAAATGATTTTTTTGGTCGTGATCCTGCTTTGCGCATGCGCCGGCCAGTCCATGGCTTTTCGCTGCGGCTCCAACCTGGTAACCACCGGAGACAGAAAGGTAAAAGTTCAGGGGGCTTGCGGCCTTCCGACCACCAAGGAAATCATCTGTCCCAAAAAAAGCAGTTCTTGCCCCGCGACCCTGGAAATCTGGTACTACAATTGCGGCGACAACGATTACATTTACGCGCTGACATTTGAAGACGGCATTCTGACGAAAGAAACGACGGAAGGCAGCGGAGTCGGAAACTCCTACTGCCTGGGCAAATAAAATCATTCACAAGGGGGAATGTTTATGCCACGGATTCGAATCAGCATCCTCGTTTTCATCATCCTTTGTCTGGCGGCCGGCGATGCTTCCGCCTTTCGCTGCGGCTCCGGCATGGTTTCCGCCGGCGACTCCAAAGCGCGGGTTCTCATCATCTGCGGAAAGCCGACCGCCAAAGAAAAAGTCAACGAAAAAACCAAGACTTCCACGGTCGCCGTCAAGAACAAAACAACAAAAAAAAGCAGCAGCAAGGCGGAAGTCTGGTACTATAACTGCGGCAGCCAGGATTACATCTATGCGCTGACCTTTGAAGACGGCGTCCTGAAAAAAGAGGACACGGAGGGAAAAGGAAGCGGAAAATCCGACTGTCTGGGAAAGTAACGGCCGGAAGGCCTCGGCCTCCTTCTACTTTTCATTCAGCAGGGCCATCATCTGTTCGGGATCCGTTGTTGGAAGGCGGCAGGTGAAGTTGGAACAGACGTAGGCGGTCGCCCGGCCGTCGATGCAGGAGCGCGACCCCGCCAGGGGGGAGATCGCTTCAATGTCCGGCTCTCCGGGGTCGTCCGGCCGAAAAATAACCACTTTATTCGGCGTAAAGCTTCGCCGCAGGGCCTGAAGCAGAGCCTGCGTATCCGAAGCATCCTTTCTTCCGGCGATCATCACTTCGCTTGCCGGACCGATGGCAAAGTCCAGCCCGCAGAGAAAGTGCGCAAAGGCCGTCGGCATGGCCCCGGCCGGCTCGCCAAAGGCCCGGGCAATCTCGCGCGCTCCCTTATCCAGTTTTACATCCCCGGTGATCCGGAACAACCGCAGCATATTGAGAAAGGCAACGGAATTTCCGGACGGGATTGCGCCGTCATGGAGTTCCTTCGGCCGGACCGGAAGCGGATCTGCGTCTTTCGGGGTAAAAAAGAAGCCGCCGTCCTTTTCATCGCGGAAAAAAACCCTCAGGTGCGACTGAAACTCCAGCGCCCTGGACAGATGCGACGCGTCAAACGTCGCCTCGTAGAGTTCCAGAAGCGCCCAGATGATAAAGGCGTAGTCGTCGAGGTTAGCGGCGAAGGCGCTCTGTCCGTCGCGAAAACGGTGCAGCAGGCGTCCGTCCGCGGTCCTGAGTGAGCGCAAAATGAAATCCATGGCGCGGCCGGCGGCCTTCGCATAGGCGGGTTCATTCAGCGCCTGAGCCGAGCGCGCCAGCGCGGCGATCATCAAGCCGTTCCAGTCGGTGAGGATTTTGTCGTCCCGGCGGGGACGCACCCGTTTTTCCCGAAAGGCAAAAAGCTTTTTCCGGATTTCGTCCATGGGCCCCGCCGCCCATACCGCCGATCCTTCCGGCCCCTCCCTCTCCGCTTTCGGCTGCAAATGGGGAATGAATTCGCCGTCGGGAATTTCCCGCATGCCCGGCGCGGACCGGTCGCTTGCATGACGGTAGTTTGCCAGAAAGAAATCCGCTTCTTCGGCATTCAGGATGCGGCGGATCTCCTTTTCGTTCCACAGATAGAACTTCCCTTCCACTCCCTCGCTGTCCGCGTCTTCGGCGCAGTAGAAGCCTCCTTCGGCATCGGTCATGTCCCGCAAGACATAGGCGATGATTTCACGCGCGATTGCTGCGTATTCCTGACCGCCCGTCGCCTGATGCAGCTCGGCACAGGCCAGCGCCATCAGTGCCTGATCGTAGAGCATCTTTTCAAAATGCGGCACGATCCAACGCTCGTCCGTCGAATAACGGTGAAAACCGAAGCCGATCTGATCAAAAATTCCGCCGCGGCGCATGTTTCGCAGCGTGTGTTCGGCCATGCGCAAGGCCTTCGGCTCGCCGGTCCTCTTCCAATAGCGCAGCAGAAAAAAGAACTGATGCGGCGACGGAAATTTCGGCGCCTGCCCGAATCCTCCGAAGGTTGCATCGAAGTTTGTGAAAAATGAGCGGTAGGCCCGGTGCAGCGCTTCTTCCCCCGCATCCGCGGTTTTGCCGGCGGACGGTTGTTGCAGCGCGCCGGTAATCTCCGACGCGGCGGCAAGCAATTCCTCTCGCTTCGTCCGCCACAGGGTTTTGACCTGACGGATGATGTCCGTCAGGCCGGCCCGGCCATATTTCGAGACGGGGGGAAGATACGTGGCGGCAAAGAAAGGCTTTTGATCCGGCGTCATCAGGATCGTCAGCGGCCAGCCGCCGCTTTGCGTCATCAGTTGGCAGACTTTCATATAAACCGCGTCGATGTCGGGGCGCTCTTCACGGTCCACTTTGATGTTCACAAACGTTTCATTGAGCAGCCGGGCGACGTCTTGATTCTCAAACGACTCGCGCTCCATGACGTGGCACCAGTGGCAGGTGGAATAACCGATGGAAAGAAAAACGGGCTTGTCTTCGAGGCGCGCGCGGGCAAAAGCCTCATCTCCCCAGGGATGCCAGTCCACCGGATTCCGCGCGTGCTGAAGGAGGTAGGGGCTTTTTTCATTCTGCAAGCGGTTTCCTTTCATAACCATTACCCTCCTTTGGCTCCTTTGCATTCGCGGCTCAGCGCGCTGGAAGCGAACGGATTCGTAGCACGGGCGAGCGCGCTTGTCAAAGAAGACGGCCCGGCGGACCCCAAATTCCGCCCGCCGCCCGCGCCGTTTTCGAAGCGCGGCCTCGCCTTCAAAACCACCGCCGAAAACCCGCCGCAAAAATACTTTTTTCTTGATTGTTGTTTTTTTTTATGTTAGGCGTAGCGCCGGTTTGAGGCGTGCCGCGCTTCGTCAAGAGAGTAAGCTATCAGGGTCCCATCCATTCCCGTGACCTTCGGCGCAGGTTCTGAACATCACGCCCCTTTGACCGTCATTCAGGCTTCAAACACAAGGGTTCAGATTCAAAAACGCAACTCAGGGCCGCTCCGGGCGGCTGTTTAAGAAATTGAACGTTTACATTCATGAAAGGAGGATTAGGGCATGACGAAAGCGGAATTGATCGGGGTTATGGCGGATGAGGCGGACATCTCCCAGGCGGCGGCGGCAAAGGCGCTGGATGCGTATATCACGGCCGTCACGAAAGAGCTGAAAAAAGCCGGTAGACTGGGATTGGTCGGGTTTGGAACGTTCTCCGTCGTCAAAAGAAAAGCAAGAGAAGGCAGGAATCCTCAGACCGGAAAGGCGATCAAGATTCCCGCAAAGAAAGTCGTTAAATTCAAGGCCGGCAAGACGCTGGCCGATAAAGTGAAATAGTGTATTTTTTAAGTTTTTATTCCAAACAAGGCCTCCGTATTTTTTATGAAACCATCGGAGGCCTTGGTGCATTTATCCATCACAGGAACTAAGGAGCGTTTGGTTTGACAAGAAAAAGGATTCTCAGCGGGATGCGGCCCACAGGAAGGCTGCACCTGGGAAATTTACACGGCGCGTTGGGAAACTGGGTTGAACTGCAGAACAGCGGCAGCTACGACTGCTTCTACTTCGTCGCCGACTGGCACGCGATCACCAGCGAATACGCGTCAACGGAAGACATTCGGCAAAACAGCCTGAACATGGTGATCGACTGGCTGGCCGCCGGCCTCGATCCGGACAAAAGCACCCTCTTTGTGCAATCGGCGGTCAAGGAACATGCTGAATTGTTCCTGCTGCTTTCCATGATCACCCCGCTGGCCTGGCTCACGCGCAATCCCACCTACAAGGAAATGCAGACGGAGTTGAGCACGAAAGACCTCTCCACGTTCGGGTTTCTGGGCTATCCCGTCCTGCAGGCGGCCGACATTATCATGTACAAGGCTTACGGTGTTCCGGTCGGCGTGGATCAGCTGCCCCATATTGAACTGACCCGCGAAATTGCCCGACGCTTCAATTACCTTTATCAAAAAGACGTCTTTCCCGTTCCGGAGCCGCTGCTGACCAGCGTGCCGAAGCTGTTGGGCATCGACGGCAGGAAAATGAGCAAATCCTACGACAATGCCGTTTACCTGTCCGACCGGGGCAAGGAGCTTCGCCAGAAAATCGCCTCCATGTTCACCGATCCGCAGCGGATGCGCAAAAAAGATCCCGGCAATCCCGAGATCTGCAATGTCTTCACGTTTCACGGCCTGTACTCCCCCGCCCCCGCCGTAGCCGAAATCAATCGGGAATGCCGCGTGGCCGGCATCGGCTGCACCGACTGCAAGAAAATGCTGGCGGCGCGCGTTGAGGAAGCGCTGGCGCCCGTTCATGAGCGCATGGATTATTATCAGCGCAACGGGAAGGAAATTGAGGAGAGGATTCGAAAAGGCAACGACGAGGCCGCGGAAATCGCCCGCCGAACCATGGCGGAGGTTCGCGAAGCCGTCAAAATCTGAAGCGATCTATGAACGAAGAACCAAAGACAGACTACGCGATCAAACTGGATATTTTTGAAGGTCCGCTGGATCTGCTTTTGTATCTGATCAAGAAGAATCAAATCGATATTTATAACATTCCCATCGCGCTCATCACCCGTCAGTACCTGGATTATTTGAACCTCATCAAGTCGCTCAATCTGGATCTGGCGGGCGAATATCTGGTCATGGCCTCCACGTTGATCCACATCAAGTCCCGTCTGCTGCTGCCGGTTCCGGATGAGCCGTCGCCCGAAGAGCTGGAAGACGACCCGCGCTCGGAGCTGGTCCGCCAGCTTCTGGAGCACCAGGCCTTCAAGGAAGCCGCCGACTTGCTGACCCAGCGGCCGATCCTGGAGCGCGACGTGTTCAAGCGCGCCGCGGCGCTGCCCGAGGAAAAGCATCCGTCCGGAGCGGAGGACGAAGAGCTGGTGGAAGCCAGCATTTTTGAATTGATTGAAGCCTTTCACCAGATTGTTTCCCGGCTGGATCAAAAGGAACTGCTGGAAATCGATCTGGAAAAGCTGTCGCTTTCGGACATCATCAACGACGTTATGGAGCGCCTGACACGCGAAAAAAATCTCACTTTTGACGAATTGCTGGGAGAAAAAAGAGAGAGGCGCCGGATCGTTTATACCTTTCTGGCCCTGCTGGAGCTCATCCGCCTGAAGATGATCAAAGCCTATCAGACGGCGGCCTTCGGCGTCATCCGCATTTTCCCGGCCGTGGAGTTGTAAAATGGAAAACCTTTCAGCCGTTCTTGAAGCCCTGATTCTGTCGTCGGAGTCGCCTCTGCCCCTGGAGAAAATCTGCGCCGCGTTGGGCGGCGCGGACAAACTGGAAATCCGGGGCGCACTGGATCGTTTGATCGGCGAATATGACGAGCGCCAAAGCGGCATCTGCATAGAGGAAGTCGCGGGCGGGTTTCAGTTTCGCACCCGGCCGGAAATGGCCCAGTGGATCAAAAAGCTCAAAGGGGTAAAACCCGCCTCCCTGTCGCCGGCGGCCATGGAAACGCTGGCCATCGTGGCTTACCGTCAGCCGATCGTCAAATCGGAAATTGAAAGCATTCGCGGCGTCGACGTCAGCGCGCCGCTTAAGGGCCTGCTGGACAAAAAACTGGTCCGCATTTTGGGACGCAAGGACGTGCCGGGCAAACCGATGATTTACGGCACGACCAAAAAGTTCCTGGAGGTGTTCAACCTCAAAGAACTGACGGATCTCCCCACGATGAGAGAGCTTCGGGAACTTACCGAACCTCAGGAATCGCCCGAGCAGGAAGCCCTCTCCTTTGAAGAACCCCTGCCGGATATGCCCGACGGGGAGATTCCGCAAACGGAAGAGCCGCCATCCATCCTGGAAGAGGAACGGGCGGAAACACCGCCTGAAAAGGAACCCGCAGCGGAAGCAGACGGTCAGGCGGAACCGGAGATTGAGCCGGATCCTGAGGATGATGCCGTTTCATGAAAGAACGATTGCAGAAAATCATCTCCGCCGCGGGCATCGACTCCCGCCGCCATGCCGAAGCCATGATCACGGCGGGACGGGTGAGCGTCAACGGAGAGATCGTGAACGAACTGGGCTCGAAAGCCGATCCGCAAAAAGACGTGATCCGGATTGACGGAAAAATCATTTCGATCGAAAACCCAAGTTGTTACATTGCGTTGTACAAACCGGCCGGCTACGTCACCACGCTGTCCGATCCGCAGAAAAGGCCGACTGTCGTTGACTTGGTGCGGGATGTCCCGGAAAGGGTTTACCCCGTAGGCCGGCTCGATTATGATTCCGCGGGTCTTCTGCTCATGACCAATGACGGAGCGTTCGCTCAAAAAATTTCGCATCCGGGCTTCCGGGTCCCCAAAACCTACCGGGCAAAGATTACGGGGCGCATAACCCCTGAAGAATTGAAGAAAATCAGCAGGGGCATTCTGCTGCCGGACGGCGTCTTCAAACCGGAAAGCCTGAAGATGGAAAAGGCCAATGATAAAAGCACCTGGCTCAGCCTGACTCTTCATGAGGGTAGAAACAGGGTGGTTCGCAGGGGTCTCGAGGCTGCCGGCCATCCGGTGACGCGCCTGGTGCGCACCTCCATCGGAAGCATAACGCTTTCGGGCATTTCAGAAGGCCAGTGGCGCTCGCTTTCCGCCCGGGAAGTTCAGCAATTGCTTGCCGCATCGCAGGGGAAAAAAGGTAAAAATATTCTTGACAATCAGCCAAAAATAAATAATAGTCGCGCCGTGCGGGTTAATCGGCGTCATAAATACTCAGGATATAAGCGGTAGTCTTAAGGAGGATCTATGAACAAATCCGGTCTTATTGAAGCTTTAAGCAAGAAAATGAATCTGACGGAAAAAAAGGCCATTGATGTCGTCAATCTGGTTTTCAAAGGCTTTAACGATGAGTTGAAAAACGGCGGTCGGATCGAAATTCGGGGATTCGGCAGCTTTGTGGTAAAGGAATACGGTTCCTACACAGGAAGAAATCCCAAAACCGGCACAAAAATCAAGGTCGAACCCAAAAAACTGCCCTTTTTTAAGGTGGGCAAGGAACTGAAGGACAGAGTCGACAAGAACAAATAGAAATCCTGCAAGTGTTTGTTATACTTAATGAAGGGGACTTGGAAACAAGCCCCCTTCATTTTTGGTCCATCAAGCAAATCCATCCGCCTTCTCAAATCAACGCAAATTGGCAAAGAAAAAATCCCTGTTCATCTTCGGAACCAGAAGCGGAGCCAGAGGGAATTCAGGAATATAAAAATGGAAAATATCAAAGCCGGGACGGCCACCTCATTATTGAAGACATAAATAGAGATGCCGGCGGCAAGACCGTAATTTTTCATGGTACCCAGAAGCAGAAGCGATGAAACCGTGGAACGGGGCAGTTTAAAAAATCTGCCGATCAGGAGCAGTACGACGCTAATCAATACGATGGAAGCAAAAGCCAGGACCAGAATGAAGATCAGTTCCGAAGGCCCCTGTCGGATCAGGCGGGCGTTCCCGGCGGCCGCGGCGTAAAAAATGATAAAAAAACAAGCGTCCGAAATGGCCCCCTCGCGGCGATGAATCTTTTCATCCCAGTTGTGATCCACTGCGACCCTCGACAACAAAAGGGGGAGCAAAATGAGCGCAACGGCCATGATGATCAGCTTCTCATAGTGCACGGGAATATATTTGAGAAAAGCCGCTCCGAGAAGTGGAATCAGAAGGAGCGCGCCCAAATAGGTTCCGGCAAAACCGGTCAGCGTCAACTTCTGGTCCGAGCAGAGTTTTTCACTGAGCGGCAAAACCGCCAGCGCGGAAGGAACCGCGGCAATCAGGACCAGGCCGATCCAGAAATTTTCATGCCGGATCAGAAAAACGCCGCCCAGAATAATCAGATTGCCCAGAATCAGGTAGTTCATCAGATTGCCCCAGAGCGCCCCGGGAAGAAGCGTTCTGGGGTTTTTAAAGAATCCTCCCGGAAAGCGAAGCAGGGCCGCCGTGAGCGCAATCGTCAGCGCCGGCAGAACGAGAAACGCGGCCCAGCGGGCCCCCTGAGGCAGATAAAGACCTATTGCAATCGCGAGAATATAAAGCAGCGGCGAAAGCCTCATGAATAACCTCAACAACAATATTCTGCTTCAACCCCGGCCGGTAAAAAGCCTTCGAATCCCGAAAACCAGCAAAAGAAAGATGATGTTGAATACAACGATCATGGCGCCTGCCGGCAAATTCAGGACAAACGCAAACAGGATTCCGCAAAGAACCGCCCCGACCGCAAACGCCGTGGCGGCAATCATCGTCTTGCGGAAACTGACCGAAAGCTGCAGCGCCGTCAGCGCAGGCAGAATCAAGAGCGCGGAAACCAGCATGATCCCGGCAACTTTCATGGCCAGAACCGCGGAAACGGCCGTCAGAAGAAAAAGAATGACATTCAACCTTTCGGTATGAACCCCCATACTTCGGGCAAGTTCCGAATCGAAGGTCACCGCAAACAAATCGTCATAATAATACACCACCACCGCCACGACCACCGCAAAGACAATCGCGGAAAGAACCAGTTCGGTGCGGTTCACGGTCAGAATATTCCCGAAAAGATAACTGAACAAATCCACATTGAAACCGCCGGAAAGACTGGACAGAATGATGCCCGCCGCGATGCCCAGGGAGGAAACCATGCCGATGGCGGCATCGGCATTGATTTTTTTCGATGAGGTTAACTTGTAGATCGCCAGCGAGGAAACCATCACCAGCGGAAGCGCCGCCAGCGTGATATAAAACGGACTGATGCCGACGAGCAGCACGACGGCCACGCTGCCGAAGGTGGTATGCGCAAGCCCGTCTCCGATCAGAGAAAAGCGGCGCAGAACAAGAAACAGCCCCAGAAGCGCTGAAACCGCGGCAATCAGGGAGCCGGCAAGCATGGCCCGCTGAACAAAAGCGTATGCAAAAATCTCCGGCAGATCCATCAGCGGCCGCTCCCTGTTTTGTCATGTTGATGGCAGATGATGTGCTGGCTGGTCGCGCCGAAGAATCCGGCCATGTCCGGGGAAGCACAGAAATCGCGGAACGTCCCGGAAAAAATCACTTTCTTGTCCAGGTACAGCAGATGCCGGGCGTATTGACCGACCACGCCGCTGTCGTGGGTCACAAGCACCACCGTCGTGCCTTCTTTGCGGCTCAACTCCTGCGTCAGCGCGTAAAAGATGTCCCGGGTTTCGGGGTCCAGCGCGGTGGTTGGTTCGTCAAAGATCAGCAATTCCGGCCTTCGGATCAATGCCCGCGCCAGCATGGCCCGCTGCTGTTCGCCGTTGGACAGATCGCCGATCAAACGCCGGGCCAGATGGCCGATCGCCATCATGTCCAGCGTGTCGGCAAGCAGGGCCGGGTCCTTTTTCGTCAAACCCATCTGAACGATTTCCGCCACCGTCCCGGGAAAGTGGGTATTCAATCCGTTGAGCCGCTGCGGCAAATAACCGATTTTTTCCCACTGTGTGAAATCATCGAGCCTCCTGCCGAACAACTCCACCCTTCCCTGCTGCGGTTTCAGGATTCCCAGAATATTTTTGACGAGCGTGCTTTTCCCCGATCCATTGGGCCCCACGACGGCCAGATAGACGCCTCTTTCCACGGCAAAACCAATCTCGCTGATCACCTCCGTTCCGTTGTAACAAAACGTTAATTCCTCTACACGAATTACCGGCATTGCATCCCCTTCTTCAGATTGATCAGATTTTTTTCCATCAGCGACAGATAGGTTTCGCCCGCCTGAAAATCTTTTTTGCCGACATCGTGTCCGTTGTTGAGCTTGAGCAGCTCCACACCGGTTTCGGAGGCTATCGTCGCGGCGAGCTTCGGGGCCACCAGATCTTCGTAATAAATATAGCGCAGCTTTTCCGCCCTGACCTGCTCCATCAGAGACAGGATCTGCTGCGGAGAAGGCTCCGCATCCGCCGAGCTGTTGTAGGCCGACCGGTAGTGCAGATGATACCGGTTGGCCAGATACGCGAAGGCCCAGTGTCCGGCATGCAAGACGGTTTTGGTTTTGCACGCGGAAAGTTCCCCGCGGTATTGTTCATCCAGCTCCGTCAGTTGACGTTTATAGCGCTCGGCGTTTTGTTTATAGACCTCGCTGTTTTTTGAATCCCGAATGATGAAAGCCGCCGCGATGTTGTCGATCATTTTCTGCGCGTTGGCGGCGTCCAGCCAGATATGCGGATCGTATTTCGACGCATGGTCCGGATCATTTGCCTGTCCCGCCGTCGAATAGCCGGGATCCTGCTCGGGCGACTCCGGCAGGGGCAGCAGAAACGCGCCCTGCCCGGTTTCAACCGCCAGCATATTCGTTTTCTCGGCGGCCGCATTGATGATCTTGTAGGCCCACTGTTCC